>JAURWJ010000022.1 GCA_030655015.1 Methylotenera sp.
GCCAGCTTTCACGCATGAATAATCTGCTTTAGCAGATATATTCTGCGGGGATGCCAAGCATTAGCAAGACTTACCAGCGTAGCTGGTCTAGTTGCGCTTATCAGTTTATTCTGACTGGTATAGCTGGCATATTCCACGGAACACCAGTATTTGGTGTCCCCACAGAGCATAGGTGCTAAAGCACATTGTTCTGAGTGAAAGCCAAGTACTGGCTTAAGCAAGTCATTTAAGCGTAAAATATAACCATGAAAAGCCTATTTACTTTAGATCGACTCATCACCGAATTTGACACAGGGTTGCGGACATTACTCGCAAAACCGCATAGCCAGAGAGTGCATCCTGATGCTGGAGTTGCGGAAGCGGCATTAACTGCGCCTGAAAAAAAACATGTAAGTGCACTTATGCGCATCAACCATACGGGTGAAGTTTGTGCACAGGCTTTGTATAGCGGTCAGGCGCTTACAGCACACGATGTAGCAACAAGCCGCGCCATGCAACAAGCCGCGCGTGAAGAAACAGAACATCTCGCATGGTGCGAAACACGAATTCATCAGCTTGGTGGTCATACCAGTGTGCTCAACCCGTTATTTTATGTCGGCTCATTTACTCTGGGCGCAATAGCGGGCGCATTAGGTGACAAATGGAGCTTGGGCTTTTTAGAAGAAACCGAGAAGCAAGTAGGCGCACATTTAGCCAGCCACCTCGATCAATTACCAGAATCTGACCATAAATCGCGCAAGATCATTGAACAAATGCAGATCGATGAAGCCAAGCATGCGCATGACGCAAAACAATATGGCGCGGCAGAGCTACCCGCCCCGATTAAATTTTGCATGAAGCAAGCCTCTAAGCTCATGACAACTTCCACTTATTATTTTTAGCTACCCATTATTTCACAGGTAAAAGGCACCCATATTCATGCAAAAATTTAGCGATGTATTACAAACATTAGACGATGCCTCGCACGTAGCACGCATTGAGCTTTACAACAAAGATGGTAGCTCTGCGGGGGTCATTGAAAACAAACCCGGCAGCCAAGGCTCGATAAAAGTTTATTATCATCTTGCACGCATGTATGATGAAATTTCCTTAGATGCCGCAGTTGAGGGCTTAAGCCTTTATGCCGAGCACACTGAAGATGCTGAAAACTGCCCGGGTAAACATCCTAATGTGGATAGGCTGCTCAACATTTTAGAGGATGAGCAACCGCTTTCAGTGAAGGTATTTGAAACTAAAGCGTGACTTTTTATTAACGCTGAGTTTAAATAAAAATCGAGGGGGATAAACTTTCATCCCCTCGATTTTTCGCAGCTAATTTAAGAGACGCTGCCTTACCTCTCTTAACCTGCTGTTGTAAAAGGTTTTACTTCAAAATCATGTGTAATTTCCACGCTTTTACTGAGCATAATAGACGCTGAACAATATTTTTCCGCCGATAACTTGATTGCACGCTCAACTTGCACGGCATTCAAGTTGTCTCCCGTGATCACAAAATGTACGTGAATTTTGGTAAACACTTTAGGAATTTCATCCGCACGTGTTGCATCAATTTCGGCTACGCAATCCACGATAGGCTGACGTGCTTTTTTAAGAATAGCCACCACATCAAAAGAAGTGCAGCCACCCATACCAATCAATAACATTTCCATCGGGCGCATGCCGATATTGCGTCCGCCATTCTCAGGGGCGCCATCCAGCACCACCGCATGACCAGTTTCAGACTCACCGACAAAACTGACACCGTCAATCCATTTTACGCTTACGTGCATATTTATCTTTCCAGCTCGTTCCCTGAGCCTGTCGAAGGGTTGCGGATTTGTCACCGACACCCTTCGACAGGCTCAGGGAACGGTTCATTAGTTATTTAACGCCTAATAATTCCACATCAAAAATCAAATCCGCATTCGGTGGAATCGCCCCACCTGCACCGCGTGCGCCGTAGCCCATTTCTGAAGGAATAATCAGCGTACGTTTACCGCCAATTTTCATGCCCGCAAAAC
>JAURWJ010000026.1 GCA_030655015.1 Methylotenera sp.
CCAATTAAATCATATAAGCTACGATTTTTTTCCATACTCACCAATAGATCAACATCACTTGTGTCGGTATCTTCACCTCTTGCAACAGAGCCAAACACTCTTACATTTTTAGCACCATGTCGCGTAGCAATAGCAAGAATGTCAGATTTTTTACTACGAATTAATTCAAGTGTATTCATAATTTTCCAACGCTATATCTGTTACTGGTTTCGCATAAAATCAGCCACACCATACAACTGCTCGGCTAATTTCTTCATCAAATCGTCATCGTAGGCTAGTTGATGCATGGCTTTAATCATGCAATACATCCATTGATCTCGGGCTGATTCATCTATCGCAAATGGCAAATGCCGCGCACGTAGCATAGGATGCCCATAACGCTCGATATACAGCTGCGGCCCACCGGTCCAGCCGGTTAAAAACATAAATAGTTTCTCACGTGCTGAAGTTAAATCTGCTTGGTGCATGGCACGGAGAGGTTGCGCTTTCGGGTCACTCTCCATGACATCATAAAACGTTTCTACCAATTGGCGGATGTTTTCAATGCCACTGGCCTCACCTCCTAGCAGTTCAAAAAACGTCCTTTTATCACTACCCGCTTCTTCTATTTTATCTAGCATAATGTCAACTTAAACCACTTTTGTTTTAACGAGACTAGCCGCTAATTTTGCACGTTCTCTCGCCTCAGTAATATCTTTACCAGTAGCCAATGCCACACCCATGCGCCTTTTGATAAATGACTCAGGTTTTCCGAATAAACGAATATCACTACCAGGTACAGTCAAAGCTTTATCAACACCATCAAAAGCCAATTGCTTTGTCTCATGTCCGCCATAAATCACGGCACTTGCGCCTGCATCACGCAGGCTTACATCCACAGGCAAGCCCAAAATAGCCCGTGCATGCAAATCAAATTCACTAAAGCGCTGGCTTGCCATGGTCACCATACCAGTATCATGCGGGCGTGGGCTGACTTCACTAAACCAGACTTGGTCACCCTTGATAAAAAGCTCAACACCAAATAAGCCTAAACCGCCTAGACTATCGGTGACAGCTTTAGCTATGCGCTTAGATTCTTCCAGCGCTTTTGTAGCCATTGGCTGTGGTTGCCAACTTTCTACATAATCACCTTTTTCCTGTACATGCCCAATGGGTTCACAAAAATAAGTGGTGATTTCGCCCTGTGCATTTTTAGCACGTACCGTGAGTAACGTAATTTCGTAATCAAAATCAATTTGACCTTCAACAATCACCACGCCTTGATTCACTCGCCCGCCAGTTGCTGCGTAATCCCATGCAGTTTTCACTTCACTCATTTGCGTAATGCGAGATTGCCCTTTGCCAGAAGATGACATCGTGGGTTTAATAAAACATGGGTAACCAATGCCAGCATCAATCGCCGCTTGCAGGTCGGCTTCACTTTTGGCAAACGCATAGGGTGAAGTCGGTAACTTAAGCGTTTCAGCTGCAAGCCGGCGAATGCCTTCACGGTTCATGGTGAGCTGCACTGCTTTAACCGTTGGAATAACCGTAGCGATACCCGCCGCTTCAATATCAGCAAGGGTTTGAGTATTTAGCGCCTCAATTTCCGGCACAATTAAATGTGGTCTTTCTTGTGCGATTAAATTACGTAACGCCTGATCATCGGTCATGTCTATGACATACGCACGGTGTGCCACTTGGTGACCAGGTGCATTTTTATAGCGATCAACGGCAATCACCTCAACCCCTAAACGCTGTAATGCAATAATGACTTCTTTACCGAGTTCGCCGCTGCCCAACAACATGACACGTGTTGCATTGGGGCTTAAAGGGGTTCCGATTTGCATGAAATTCTCTCAATTTTTAAT
>JAURWJ010000037.1 GCA_030655015.1 Methylotenera sp.
ATGTTGCAACAGGTAAAATTGTTGAAGACAACTTGGAAGTGTATCAAATCGGTAAAGAGTAATCAGAGCAAACTGATAATCAGCACTAAAGCCAGTAAACTGGCAAGTGCTGCTAATTTGAATCAATTGTCTTATGAAATATAAATTATAAGCAATTGAGCTTCAATTAAACCCAGCACACGTGAAGTGGCTGGGTTTTTTGTTTTATCAGCATGCTTTTGATATACGCTTGTTTGATTTGACCTCAAACGTACGCGTTTGTAAATTAAGTATCCCCCGTTTTTTGTGGTGAGATGATTTGTGAGGACTCGTCTTGATTTTGTGTTTCGTACAAAATCATGATGGATACACGTCTGTTTTTAGCACGACCAAGCGGTGTTTCATTTTCACTAATGGGTTGTGATGCGCCAAAACCAAGTGCACTCAGGCGAGCGTCTGCAATGCCGGCACTGCTTAACATTCTTACGACGCTACTCGCTCGTATTGCCGAAAGCTCCCAGTTGGAGAAAAAAATGTCGTTGTGAATAGGAATATTGTCGGTATGCCCTTCTACTTGAATAGCGCGTTGGTTATCCTTAATTAAAGCGGCAATTTCACCCATGATGCTAGTTGCGGCAGTCGATAGGTCTGCAGACCCTGCGGTGAATAATAAACTGTCATGAATATCGATACGGATACCACGGTTATTTTGTATGACGCGTACTTTGCCTTCACTAATCAATGGCGATAACGTGTTAGATAAATCAATGCCCATGCTGGTCATGGATTCGCGTTCTCTACGCATTTTTTCATTGTAAAGGTGTGACAGCGGCAGGGGTTTAATCAGTGAGGTTTGTTGACCTTTGATTTTACCTTCAGTCCCTAAGCCTTTTTGCTTGCCAGTTTGATTGAGGCCTGATGCGCCGTCACCACTGAATGCAGTGCCCATAGAGGTGGTAAGTTGTGTATATTTACCTTGATTTACCGATGAAATCGCGTACATGACGACAAAAAATGCAAATAACAAGGTGATGAAGTCTGCATACGAAACCAGCCAGCGGTCTGGGTTGTCTTCATCGTCATCAAGCGGCTTTCTTCTAATCATGATGTTTTGATGTTCTGAATGTGGCTATTTGGTTCATAGTTAAAAAACTGTTATTTTAAGTACGCTTCTAGGCGCTCTTCAACAATTCTTGGGTGGTCGCCATTTGCAATGGAGACCCATGCGTTAAGAAGCATTTCACGGCGTTTCATTTCATTTTGTATGTGGGCTCTAAGTTTGCCTGCAATCGGTAAAAATACAAGATTAGCTAAACCAACACCATAAATCGTAGCGACAAAAGCTACCGCAATACCGCCGCCTAGCCTGCTAGGATCAGAAAGATTTTCCATGACATGTATGAGCCCTAGTACTGCACCCAAAATACCTACGGTAGGGGCGTAGCCGCCGGCGGCATCCCAAATTTTGGCTGCATTACGCAAGTGCATTTCATAAAAATACATGTCAATCGCCATGATTTCACGTATTTTTTCTGGCGGTGTGCCATCAATCATGAGTCTTAGGCCTTTAATAACAAAGGGGTCAGTCTCTCTTCGCAGGTGTGATTCCAGCATGAAAATGCCTTCTTTACGTGCGTAGGTACTCCAGCCAATGGTGCGTACTGCAAGTGCTTTTCTGTCATCAACGGGCAATCTGAATATTTGGCGAATCATTAAAAGGCCCGCGATGAAGGTTTTAGGATTGGTTTGTAGTAACACCGCCCCAAAAGTCCCCATCAATACAATCATCAAAGCGGCAGGCTGCATCAGTGAGCTAATGTGCCCGCCCTCGACTGCTTGCCCAAGCAGAATACCTGCGAGGGCAATGAAGATGCCGGCTAAACTACCCCAGTCCATGATTTCTCTCTTAAATGTGCGCGTAGCCTTGCTACGGCCTGGCTATGTAATTGACATACGCGGGACTCTGATACGCTCATTACCGCGCCGATTTCTTTTAAGTTGAGCTCTTGTTCGTAGTAGAGCCCCATGAGTAATTTTTCTCGTTCGGGTAGGGCGTCAATGGCGGCAATTAAGGCATCACGAAAGTCGCTGACTAATAAGCCTTTGATGGGGTCGCTAGTGTTATCGGTTTGAAAGCGATCCAGAAAATGTTCACCACTATCGGAGTCGTGAAAGTCTTCGTAATACACTAATTGGTGACCACTGCAATCACCTAGCATGCCGTGGTAGTCAGCGAGAGATAGGTTAAGTTTTTTTGCGACGTCAGCTTCACTAGGTGGTTGGCCGAGCTGCTGCTCAAGCTGGCTGATGGCATGTTCAACATCGCGCATGTTTTTACGGATGCTGCGAGGTAGCCAGTCTGAACTGCGAAGTTCGTCTAACATGGAGCCGCGAATCCTTTGTGCGGCATAGGTTTCAAACTGCGCGCCATGCGTGTCTTCGTAGCGATTCACAGCATCCAGCAAACCCATCATCCCCGCCTGAATTAAATCATCGAGTTCCACGCTTGGGGGTAGCTTAGCCTTGAGCTGATAGGCAAGCTTTTTAACTAAGATCGCATGTTGGTTGAGCAACTCGTCTTTTTGGTCTTTTTTTCCGTGCACTGTGTACATAAAAGTTCTTTAGTTTATTTATTACGATGCCGGCTTCATGTTGGAAGCGTAATCATGCTTGAAGTCTAAGCGTTGTGCAATTTGTTTCAGCGCAGTTGAGGCAATGGCTAATGGAAATGCATCAATCACAGAGCGTCCGAGCTTGGTTGCGCGGCTTAAATGGTCGTCCGTTGGAACTGCACCAAAATATTCAAGCTCAATTTGCATAAAGCGCTTTGCAACTTGCGATATATTGCGAAATACGATCTGCGCTTGGGCATCTGTTGCTTCATCCACAATAATGCCGAAAGAACGTCTGCCAAGCTCGCCGCAAATTTGTTTAATGAGAGTATAGGCTTGGGTAATGGACTCAGGTTTACGGTTGAGCTGAATAATAATTTCACTCTCGTTGAGTGTTTTTAGCGGCAAGACTTGCTGTGTATTGAGTGTGGCGTCAACGAGTATGATTTCATACGACTGTGCCAGCAGATTAAACGCGTGATTAAGCTGTGTGCTGGTGTCGGTATCCATTGGCTTGGTCAATAGGTCTTTAGGCATTAACTTTGCCACAGAAAAGCCGAGCTTAAGCTTTTTTATGGCCTGCTGCACGGACGTTTTTGTGCGGGTAACTTGAAGCAAAGAGGGGAGTTTATCTACTTCATAATCAGCTTCACGCGATTCATGAGAAGCATGCACCACTAACACATCATTGCCTTGGCCCATAATAGACGCCGCCAGATTGGTTATTAATCGCGGCTGATTTTGTGTCGAGGTTGCTGAAAGAATAGACACGATTCTAGGCTTGGGTGCGGCCATAATGCGACGTAAGCCAGCGGCTTGATCATTTTGAAAGCTAGACATGGCTAATCTCCGCTAACTGGAAGGCATTTGCCACGCTGACGGTATTGCCCATGATGAGTGGTAATTCTTCATCTAAAAATTGGAATGGTTGATGGCTGGCAGACTTTAAATTAAGCGCCAATTGAATCAGATCTAATTTATTCGCTACGTGGATGTCTTCTGGCACGCGTTGCCCATTTGCAGTGTAAAACAGTTTTAACTTCTCTCTAATAATCACATCCAGAGCGCTACCGATGGTGGCAGCTTCATCTAATTTAGTGATGATGCAGCCATCCAGACCTTTACCTTTATAAGCTTGAATCACATCGGTCAGTGTTTCACCAGTATTAGTTGCGTTTAGACACAATAGTTTTTTAATCGGCGTTTTAGTGCTTGATAGCATGGCAATTTGTTCCGTTACCATGCGGTCACGTTGGCTTACACCTACGGTATCAATCAGTATGGTGTGCTTGTTTTTGAGTTCGTTAAGTGCGATTTTTAAGTCGGCTTCATCTTTCACGGCATGTACCATCACTCCGAGTATTTTGCCATAGATGCGCAATTGCTCATGCCCACCAACGCGGTAGGCATCTGTGGTGATTAAGCCTAGGTTTTGAGTGCCGTGCTTCATTACGTAACGTGCTGCCAGTTTTGCAGTAGTGGTGGTTTTACCAACACCTGTTGGGCCAATCAAGGCAAACACGCCACCTTGGTCTAATACCTCAGTTTCGTTTTCAATGGTATTCAGGTTTCTACCCAAGATGTATTTAACCCAGGCAGTGGCTTTTTTGCTATCTAAATTCTCAGGTAATTTTTCAGCTAAATATCTAGATAATGCCGGACTAAAACCAGCGGCTAATAATGTAGTTAATACTTCAGACTTTACTGGCTCACGTTGTTGGATATTACCCCATGAGATTGCCGTGAGTTGTGATTCAATCACATTGCGCATATTACGCATTTCACTCAGCATAAGCGCCATCTGTTGGTTAGTGGCTGATTGTTCACGTGCATGTTTTTTTGTGGATGTCGCTTCTAGTTGAGGCTCAGCTTGCGTGTCGGCGTTAGCTGTGTCCATGTTGCTAGAAAGGTGACTTTCTTTAGGGGCGTGCTCAACTTTTTGCACGGGTAAGTCCGGTGTTTGCATGCGATTGTTTTTATTTAAAAGCGATAACAATGTTGTTGGTTCATCGCGATTTTCAGTTTGTGCATAATTAAACTCCTGCACATAGTTTGCAGGCGACTCGTTATTGACATAGGCATCCATGTCTTCTTCTCTAAAGGCCATGATCTCATTGCCCCCATGCACAGCGCGATTTGAGAGAATCACGGCGTCATCTCCCAATTCTTTACGCACTATGCTGAGTGCTTCGCGAGAGTTTTTACCGAAAAATCGTCTAATGTTCATGATGAACCTCCAATAAGACTAGTGACGCGTATGGTTTTTGAATCTGGTAATTCTTCATGTGACAGCACACGAAGGTGTGGCACCGCACGGCGCAAAAATTTAGACAGTGCAGCCCGGAGTGGCGCCGCTACTAGTAATACGGGCGTAAATCCCATTTGCTCTTGCTGTTTTGCTGCAGTTTCTGCTTGTCTTGATAAAGTTTCAGCCATGCCCGGCTCAATGGCTGATCCGGTTGTGCTGGATTGCATCGCTTGCATCAGTAAGCGCTCAAGATTGTTGTCCAGTGTCATCACCGTTACTTCATTGCCGGTAGGGAATAACTGTTGCACAATCGCGCGACCAAGTTGAACGCGGACAAGTGCTGTGAGTTCGCTGGTATCTTGTGTCTGGCTTGCGTACTCAGACAGGGTTTCCACAATGGTACGCATGTCGCGAATATGTACGCCTTCGGCTAATAAATTTTGCAATACTTTTTGAATCACCGATAAAGACAGAAGTTTTGGTACCAGGTCTTCAATCAGTTTGGGTGATTCTTTGCTGACGTGATCAAGTAATAGTTGCACTTCCTGACGACCCAATAATTCAGCGGCATGCATTGAGATAATATGATTCAAATGTGTGGCAACCACAGTGCCTGCATCTACCACGGTATAACCCATACTTTGCGCTTCGTCGCGCATGCTTGTGTCAACCCATACCGCAGGCAGGCCAAAGGCTGGATCGGTCGTGATTTGCCCAGGCAAAGCACCCGTTACCATGCCAGGGTCAATGGCTAAGAACTGACCAAAATTCGATTCGCCGCTGGCGATTTCTACGCCTTTGAGCGTAATGCGGTAACCTGACGGTCTAAGCTCTAAGTTGTCGCGAATATGCACGGTAGGGGCGAGAAAGCCGATTTCTTGTGCAAATTTTTTGCGCAGTCCTTTAATGCGTTTGAGTAAATCACCACCTTGCGATTTATCGACTAATGGAATTAAGCGGTAACCGACTTCAAGCCCTACAATATCTACAGGGGTAACATCGTCCCAACTGGCTTCTTCAGTCTCTGTGGGTGTTTCAATTTTTTCTTCAATCTCAGGTTCTACAGCCGCTACTTTTTGGCGCTCACTAACCATATAAGCCATGCCAGCCAGCACGGCAGCGAGTGTTAAAAACGCCAAGTTAGGCATACCAGGGATAACGCCCATACCGCCGATGATGCCTGCGGTGACATAGATGACTTTTGGGTTAGAGAACAACTGCGTCATCAACTGACCACCAATATCTTCGGTATTGGCAACACGAGACACCACGACACCTGCCGCAACAGAAATAATAAGGGACGGGATTTGTGCAACCAAGCCATCACCAATCGCGAGTAGCGTATAAATTTTAACCGCGTCACCAAACGCCAGATCATGTTGCACCATGCCTACAATTAAGCCACCTACAATATTGATAATGGTGACTAAAATACCTGCAATAGCATCACCACGCACATATTTACTGGCACCATCCATGGCACCATAAAACTCAGACTCCTGACCAACTTCCGTGCGCCGACGACGTGCTTCATCTTCACCAATCAACCCTGCGTTTAAATCTGCGTCAATCGCCATTTGCTTGCCAGGCATGGCATCCAAGGTAAAACGAGCGCCAACTTCAGCAATACGACCAGCACCTTTAGTCACAACAGTGAAATTGATAATTGTTAAAATGATAAACACCACAATGCCGACGGCGTAGTTGCCACCAATCAAAAAATGTCCAAAGGCCTCAATGACCTTGCCTGCAGCGTCAGGCCCAGTGTGGCCTTCTGTCAGCACAACGCGTGTAGAGGCAACGTTTAAAGATAAACGCAACATCGTGGTTACCAATAGCACGGTTGGGAACGCGATAAAATCCAGAGCTTTAGTGGTTTGCAAGCCAATGAGCAATACCATGATGGAGAGTGCGATATTAAAACTGAACAGCACATCCAAGGCGATTGGAGGTAACGGCAAAATCATCATGGATAATAACAATACGATGATAAGCGGTGCCGCAACGGTACGGCTACCGAAGTTGTTCATCCATGCTGGTAGGTTAAGTGAGTTCATTAGGCTAATACTCCTAATTCATTAGCATCTTCATCTGAGGCATTATTAATCATACTGGGTGCTGGCATTAAGCTATGCGGGTCAAGCGCATCGGGGACAGGTAATACATTTGGAATTTCTGGACGCAAACCGCCATCTTTTTTAAAGATACGCATTTGAAACACATAAGCCAAAACTTCAGCCACGGCTGAGAATAACGCCTCCGGTATTTCAGCGTTTAGTTCAGTGTGGGTAAATATGGCACGCGCCAGCTTTGGAGATTCAATCGTCAGTACATTGTTTTCTGCTGCAATTTCACGAATTTTTAACGCAACAGCGTCAGCACCTTTAGCCACGACTACTGGCGCACGCATGCCATCTTCTTTATATTTAATCGCTACTGCATAGTGTGTCGGGTTGGTAATCACAACATCGGCATTGGGGATTTCAGCCATCATTCTGCGCCTTGCCATCTCACGTTGTTGCTGACGAATTCTAGCTTTAATTTCAGGGTTGCCTTCAGATTCTTTAGATTCTTGTTTGACTTCTTCTTTGGTCATTTTGAGTTTTTCTGCATAGTTATACAGTTGAAACGGTACATCAATCGCCGCAATCAAAATTAGAGCACTCACAATGGATAAAAATCCAAATAGCAGTAAGTCACCCATTTGTGAAATACCTGCTGAAATCGGTAACAATGAAAGCGAAAGAATGGCTTCCATATCGTTCGAAACCACCATAAAAGCAACGGTACCCACTAAAAAAGCTTTAGCAACAGATTTAACAAGTTCAATGGCCGAGTTTTTTGAAAACATATTACTGATGCCTTTTAACGGATTCAGCTTGCTGAATTTAGGCATCAGTGCTTTTTCACTAAAATTCCATCCGCCAATTAGTGCTGGCGAACCAATGGCAACGATCATTAAAATTAATGCGAAGGGGGAAAATGCTAAGGCTAAATCATAAATGCCATTGGCGATTTTTACGATCAATAAAATCGGGTCGTAGGCCATGGCGCGATCAAAACGTAGCCCGTCGCTCATGGATGTTTTTAATGCTTGACTCAGGTGTTCGCCCATCATCAACATGCTTAAACCAGCAGCGAGTAGCACAGTCAACGTCGCGAGCTCGCGTGAGCGAGGCACATCACCTTCTTCACGCGCTTTTTCTATGCGCTTGGGTGAGGCCGGTTCTGTTTTCTCTAAATCGCTATCTTCAGCCATGACGATTCCCGTTGTTTTTAAGTAGTCCCGTTGTTTAGTAAAAAATAAACTGGGTCCTTTACCCAATGGAAGCCATTATTAGATGAAATGATGCAATTGCATCTTTGGAATAAAAGGGTGAAACCCGCCCTTTCTTGAAGCGAGGTGCTGTGAGTTATCGATGGAAGACGTGTTAATGCGTAGTTTTTTAGAAAAATAAAAAAATATTTTTAATTATTTTTTTATTTAAAACAATAGGTTATTAATTATTTTAAATTTATTTCAAGTTATTTTGCTAAACACCCTAAAGTTTATTAAATCGTTGCCGATATAAGCTTATGTTAGGTGATGCCGTTAATGTTTTGTTGCTTGCAGGCACAATTGTTAATGACTCGGTAATAACGGCAAACACCCAAAAAACTTTAGGATCAATGTTTAAAATTAATTTATTGATACGATAAAACTCTGCTGTATTTAATTAGCTTAAGTGAACAAATGCAGGGGATATTAACCATATATCAGCTTCGCGTAGGTGTTTGTAAGACAAACACCTACGCGTTTGCGTCTGCGTCACCTACGAAAAAAACCGACGGTTCTCAATTGTTAAGTGTTGCTTAAAGGCTCAAAGTACGTCTAACAAAGACAGTACGTTTTTAACAGATGCGAAACATAAAGAATCGGGAACTAAAATGAATGATATAGATTTGATGTCGGAAATTAAAGACGCCAACCTCAACTATTTAATGTTGGCTCAACAACTTATCCGTTCAGATAAAGCCACCGCAATTTTTCGTTTAGGTATCAGTAAAGAAATTGCAGATTTGCTTGAGGGTTTAAGTAATCTGCAACTCGTTAAGCTTAGTAGCACCAATATGATGTTAGCGCGCGTTCGATTTGATGATAGTGCCATTTTGGGAATGCTAACGAATTACACCAAAGATCGTTCGCAAGCACACTTACACACCGCAATTTTAATGTCTGGTCAAGCGACTGAGGCATTTGCGTAGTATTGGTTGATATTGAGCCAGGAGAAAATCATGAATAAGAAAAGCGTAGTGAATGAGTCCGAGCAAATTCAGTTAGCGATGCAAATGATTAAGCTGGGTGCGAGATTGCAATTACTTGAAGCGCAAACCACACTATCTCGTGAGCGCTTAATTAAGCTTTACAAAGAGCTAAAGGGTGTTTCTCCACCAAAGGGTATGTTGCCATTTTCAACCGATTGGTTTTTGACTTGGCAGCCTAATATTCATTCTTCTATTTTTTATAATATCTATAAGTTTATGGTGGATTACACTGAAGTGACCGGTATTCATGCGATTATTAAAGCTTACAGTTTATACTTGCAACAAGTGGAGCAGGAAGACTCGGATGTTGAACCCGTATTGTCAATGACACGCGCCTGGACATTGGTTCGCTTTGTAGAAAGTAAAATGTTAAAACTACAAAGTTGCAGTTGTTGCGGCGGTAATTTTATTGTGAATGCCTACGATCTAAATAGTAGCTATGTATGTAACTTGTGCCATGTGCCTTCTCGTGCCGGTAAAACAAAAAAAGCCAAAGCGCTTAGCTATAAATTAGTGCCAATGACAGCATAAATCTGATTAAATAATCAATCGATAATAAGAGGTAATTTCATGAAAGACGTTTTATTTTTCGACAGTATGCTTACGCCAAAAATTATTACATTCGTTTACTGGCTATTACTGTTTGCGGCAGTGGTAGGTGGTTTAAGCACTATGTTTGGTGGTTACGGAGGGCTCTCAACAGGTAAGTTCTTTATGGGTCTGCTTTACGGTGTTGGTGGTGCTGTGGCAGCAAGAATTTGGTGTGAACTGTTGATTGTGCTATTCAAAATGAACGAAGCGCTTCAAGATTTACGCCACAAGTGAATTGCTTGACGACATGATCTTTAAAATAAGGATTAAGGGTGACTTTGTGCTAAATGTGCTGCACTAATTTACAAGGCTTTATGTCCAACAGGAATCAAAAATGACCGTACGGCAACTGAAATACAATGCGTTGCCTACTCACAAATAATTAACCCCACTTCTAATGCTAAAAAATTAAGCATCGTGTTTAATTTAGGTGTTAAGCTGGAATTTTTTGGCTTACTAAATGCAGCAAAATCTATCTGCAAAACCTAATTTAAAACCTGCAACCTTAGCTGTACTTATTCAGTGTGCGGCTTTATTTACGGTACTTTCCGTTACATGGGCTATTTACTGGCTCACCACAATCATTTTTAACATCAATTTAACTTATCCCATTTTTACGTTAGTGTTGCTACAAGCATTGTTTGCAGCTTTTTTTTCGTATTTAACAGGTATGGCTATTTGGTGGCGTTGGATACATTTAGGTTTTCCAGTAGCCATTTGGATGATGTCAATTTTGCATATTCCCAATGCATTTTATTTATTGGGTTTTATCGTCACTCTGAGTCTGTACTGGACGACATTTCGTACTCAAGTGCCATTTTTTCCTTCTCGACCAGTCATCTGGCAGCAAGTGCTAAGCCTTATTCCACAAAATAGGCCGATTCGTATGATTGATATTGGTAGTGGCCTAGGTGGTCTATCCATGTGTGTAGCTAAAGCACGACCAGAATGTTTGATTGAGGGTATTGAAATAGCGCCACTGCCTTGGTTGATAAGCTTGGTGAGAGCAAAGCTCAAGCGCTCTCGAGCAGTTTTTAAATTTGGCGATTATCGCGCATTAAATTTTGCAAATTACGATGTCATTTTTGCTTATTTATCCCCCGCGGCAATGCAAGCTCTGTGGCAAAAATCTCATGCAGAAATGCGTTCAGGTAGCTTGTTGATTAGTTATGAGTTTGAAATCCCAGACGCGCCACCTTTGAGCGTTATCAGCAATGATGATCAAGGAAAAATGCTCTATGTATGGAAAATGCCTTAACTTTATAAGTGACATTATAAAGTTAAATTATTGATAGTAATCAATGTCTAGCTGGTTTTAATGGGTAGCCAATTGACGTGTGAATTAAAAAAACCTCTTTATTCCCACAATTGATTTAGGATATATTGGGTATTCTGAAGGCTAAGTTAAAAAAAATGTAGTATCTAATCTGGAGCGCAAGGGTATGTTTGTCATTATTGGATATGTTGTAGTTTGCGGTACCATTTTTGGTGGATATGCGTTAGCAGGCGGCCATTTAGGCGGTTTATGGCAGCCACTAGAAGTGCTCATGATTTTTGGTGGTGCGATCGGTGCGTTTATTGTGGGTAACGACGTTAAATCGCAAAAAGCTACGCTTAAATCACTACCTACTTTGTTTAAAGGCTCTAAGTACAACAAAGTGCTGTATATGGATTTATTAGCGCTGTTGTATGAAATTTTAACCAAGATTCGTAAAGATGGCATGATGGCTATCGAAAATGACGTAGAAAATCCAGAGTCGAGCCCGTTATTCAGCAAATATCCAGCACTGCTTCACGATCACCATCTTATTGAGTTTATTACTGACTATTTGCGCTTGATGGTGTCTGGCAATATGGATGCGTTTCAGGTTGAAAATCTAATGGATAATGAAATTGAAACACATCACATGGAAGGCCATGTGCCTGCACACTGTATTGCGAAGCTTGGCGACGGCTTGCCTGCATTTGGTATTGTGGCGGCAGTGATGGGCGTAGTTCACACCATGGAGAACGTTGCTTTGCCTCCAGCTGAGTTGGGCATTTTAATTGCCCATGCGCTGGTAGGTACTTTTTTAGGTATTTTGCTTGCCTACGGTTTTGTGGGCCCACTTTCAGGCTTGTTAGAGCAAAAGCTGGAAGAAGGTACCAAAATGTTCCAAACCGTTAAAGTTACATTGTTGGCGAGCCTGAATGGCTATGCCCCTGCCATTGCGGTTGAATTTGGGCGTAAGGTGCTTTACTCAACTGAGCGTCCTACATTTGCCGAGCTTGAAACCCATGTTAAACAGACTAAAGGCAAGTAAGATGACTAATCACGGAGATTGTCATGGCTGAAGAACTGCATCGACCGATTATCGTTAAGAAAATCAAGAAAAGTGGTGGCGGTCACCACGGCGGCGCTTGGAAAATTGCCTATGCTGACTTTGTGACCGCTATGATGGCTTTCTTTTTGCTTATGTGGTTATTGGGCTCTACTTCTAAAGCGCAAAAAGAGGGCATTGCCGAGTATTTTAAAACACCGTTAAAAGTGGCGCTCATGGGTGGCACCTCGGTGGGGGCCAGCGACACCTTGATTAAAGGTGGTGGGGGTAAAGATATGACTAAAAAGCAGGGACAAGTTAAGCCTGTAGATGGGCCGCCAGGTAAGCAAAAAGCAATTGACGCGGAAGAGGCAAAGGCCGCGTTAGAAAAAGCAGAAAAAGAAAAACTGGTAGAGTTGAAAAACAAGTTAGAAAAAACCATTGAAGATAGTCCGACGTTAAGTAAGTTTAAAAAGCAACTCATTTTAGATATTACGACTGAAGGTCTTCGAATTCAGATTGTAGATGAGCAAAACCGCCCTATGTTTGAATCTGCAAAGGCTGAGATGCAACCTTATGCTAAACAGATTTTGAAAGAAATTGGCCAAATGCTCAATGGCGTCACTAATAAAGTTAGCTTGTCAGGCCATACTGATGCTGCGCCTTATTCTAGTGGCGGTCGAGCTTACAGTAATTGGGAGTTATCATCAGATCGCGCCAATGCCTCGCGTCGTGAATTAGTCGCTGGCGGCATGGATGAAACAAAACTACTACGTGTGGTGGGGCTGGCTTCGGCTTCATTGTTTGATAAAGAAGACCCACTCAACCCAATTAATCGGCGCATTAGCATTATTGTGATGAATAAAAAAGCCGAGGAAGATGCGATGAAAGATGGCGCTGCTGTCAGTCTACCCTCAGATGCAACCGTTGAGGCAATCAATCAGGCGGTGCAGCCATAAGGATTGTTTTAGATATAACAAAAGATTAAGTTAGTTAAATTCTGTGAGCTAGCTGGCTTTATAGAAAATCAGTATTTTGAGAGATATTTTGTATGGAAATGAAAACATTACCGATTACTGAATTAAGAAAGCTACTGGCCGCAGTGTCAGATCATGGTAAGCAGCATTTGATTGAAGTAGAGGCAGATTTGCTACAAACTACATTTCTATTAAGCGAAGCCATTGAAAAACTTGGCGCAAGTTTTACGGCGGTGCATGAAGCTGTGACTGAGCAGCAGCAAGTACTGGATGCACTTGTTGCTAAATATGCGCTTGATCAAGATGAACTCAATAGGCTTAATGCTTTTAAACAAAAAATTGGTGAAGAGGTCAACGCAGCGGTGACTAGCCTGCAATTTCAGGATCTGACCAGTCAGTTGATTTCAAGAACAATCAAACGAGTGAATGGCTTAAAAAATTTGTTGCATGAAATAGAAACGCATAGCGGTGAGATGGAGCCAAGTCATGAGCATGAGGAAATCGCTAAATTTTTAGATGCAATGAGCCATAGTTTGAATGAAGGCAGTCATGCGCTATCTGGTGGCTTGCGTCGTTCAGTCGGGCAACAAGATATGGCAACAGGGGAAATTGATCTTTTTTAGCAGCAATAGCTAAATAAATCAGATTTTGTGCCGTTAAGTAGTGTGGGTTATGCATTAAAGCGCCTTGATTTTGTAGGTTCATGGTGAATATTTGTTAACAATGAAAAAAGTGAGTAAGCAATGGCAAAAACAATTCTAGCAGTGGATGACTCAGGTTCTCTCCGCCAAATGGTGGCATTTAGTCTTAAAGCAGCGGGTTACGATGTTGTGCAGGCTGTAGACGGGCAAGATGGCTTAAATAAAGCAAAAGAGAAAACAGTTGACCTAGTGCTGACAGATCAAAATATGCCGATTATGGATGGTTTAACGCTTATTAAAAACCTGCGCCAATTGGGTTCGTATCAGAAAGTGCCCATTTTAATGCTCACTACAGAATCAAGTGATGAAATGAAAGCTAAAGGTAAAGCTGCTGGTGCTAACGGATGGCTAGTAAAACCATTTGACCCAAAACGGTTAATTGAAGTGGTGCAAAAAGTGATTGGGTCGTAACCCCCAATTTAATTTGCACTCTTTAAAATTAGAGCGTGAGTAAGTTTAGGTTGGCAAATAGGTAGCAAAGAAGTAAGTTGATAAGCGGAGTGCAGCAATGACAATTGATATGAGTCAGTTTTATGAGGTCTTCTTTGACGAGGCGGATGAGTTGCTAGCAGAAGCTGAGCGCTTGTTGTTGGGCATTGATATGGAAAGCCCTGATGATGAAGAGTTGAATGCAATTTTTCGAGCAGCGCATTCTATC
Organism: Methylotenera sp.; assembly: GCA_030655015.1. Classification (GTDB taxonomy): domain Bacteria; phylum Pseudomonadota; class Gammaproteobacteria; order Burkholderiales; family Methylophilaceae; genus Methylotenera. The sequence continues at coordinate 14,372 of JAURWJ010000037.1, forward strand.
AAAGGGGGGGCCGCTACTTTCGGGTTTATGGATATGACCGAAATTACGCATGTGCTTGAAAACTTGCTGGACAAAATTCGTAAGCATGAAATGGCACTAACTGCCGAGCATGTCGATGCTTTTTTGGCCGCAAAAGACGTGTTGGCGATGGAGCTAAACGGTCATCGTAATGCAGCTGAGGTTGATCAAGAGCAAGTGGCTGATGTGAAGATGGTATTGAAGTCGCTGTCAGAAGCCAGTGGAGTGGTGATTAAAGCGCATCCTGTAGCAGCAGCACCTGCGCCAGTTGAGCTTTCAACGGTGGCGACAATAGCGCAACATGAAATTCCTGACGGATCGAGCTGTTTTAACATTGTGATGCCTGAAATCACCGAAAGAGACGTTGAAAATCTTCAAGAGGAATTGGGTTTGTTAGGTCTGGTTGCGGTGAGTAAGCAGACCGATGGTCGCTATGTGTTGTCGCTCACTACAGATTCTTCACAAGCCGATATTGTTTCTATTTGTTCTTTTATTGTAGATGCTGATGATTTAGTGATTACATTAGCACCAACTGCAGCAGCCGTTAACACTGCTATCGAAGTCAATACCACAAAAGTAGAACCAAGCTTCGCGTCAAAAACAGAAACAAAAACCACATCAGGCTCAGGGGTAGCAATTCATGAAGAAGTTGGCTATGGCTTGTTTGAAGAAGAAGGTAAAGAAAAAGTAGAAGAAGGCTACGGCTTTTTTGCGCCGTTCCAGCCACATCCAGACGCAGTGGCAGCCTCTTTAATTGGCGATGATACCGTTTTAACCGTAGCTAATAGCGGTGAGCCTGCTGTTTCAGTGACTACAGAAACTAATGCCAGTGCGCCAGGTGGAGTTGAAAGAAGGAGTCCTGGTCGTCGTGAATCAGATAAAACAACGGCCAATGCAGAAACCTCGTCAATTCGTGTTGGGGTAGAAAAAGTTGACCAACTGATTAACCTTGTAGGCGAGTTGGTGATTACACAGGCCATGATTGAGCAGCGCATTAGTCACCTAGACCCGGTACATCATGAGGCACTCATTAACAGCGTAGGTCAGCTCACCCGAAACACGCGAGATCTACAAGAATCTGTGATGTCTATCCGTATGATGCCGATGGATTTTGTATTCTCACGCTTCCCACGCATGGTGCGTGACTTAGCCGCCAAACTCAATAAAAAAGTAGAGTTCGTCACAGTCGGGGCCGCTACTGAGTTGGATAAAGGCTTGATTGAGCGCATTGTTGACCCACTCACTCACTTAGTACGCAATAGTGTTGATCATGGTATTGAAATCCCTGCTAATCGTAGAAGTGCAGGTAAAAGTGAAACTGGCGTGTTAACGCTTTCTGCCGCGCATAAAGGCGGCAGCATTGTGATTGAAGTCACCGATGATGGTGCAGGATTAAATCGTAACAAACTACTAGAAAAAGCGGCAAAAAATGGCTTGGTAGTGAGCGAAAACATGTCAGATTCTGAAGTATTCGCGCTCATCTTTGCCCCGGGTTTTTCTACAGCTGAAGTCGTCACCGATGTTTCAGGTCGTGGTGTAGGCATGGATGTGGTAAAACGAAACATTGCTTCCATGGGCGGTGCTGTTGAAATTCGTTCAGCTTTAGGCTTTGGCACCACTATTTCAATTGCATTGCCACTCACATTGGCGATTCTTGATGGCATGTCAGTATCATTGGGCAAGAGCATTTATGTCATTCCACTCAACCTGATTGTAGTAACACTACAACCGCGTGCTGAAGATATAAAAACCGTGACTGGTGAAGGTCGCATGGTGCATGTACGTGGTGAATACTTGCCGATTATTGCGCTACATAGCTTATTTAATCACGCGACTGATATTACCGACCCCACAAAAGGCGTGCTGGTACTCATTGAGTCAGATGGTAAAAAATCTGCCTTATTTGTTGATCGCTTGGTCGGGCAACAGCAAGTTGTGATTAAAAGCTTAGAAACCAACTTCAAAAAAGTACCAGGTATTTCAGGGGCTACGATCATGGGCGACGGCGGTGTGGCATTGATATTGGATGTTTCAGCCATTATTCAAATGGGGCAAAACACAAACTACCTTACTGGCGCACCACCGTTTTCAAATCAAAATAATCAACCATTACAAAACCAAAGAAATGCATAAGGAGCTTACAACATGAATACAGAGACTGCGACTAGCAGCGCGTTAAAAGTAAAAAGCGCAGAAGGTGAATATTTAACCTTTGTATTGGGTGCTGAAGAATATGGGTTAGAGATACTGAAAGTACAAGAGATTCGCGGTTACGATGCCGTTACGCAAATTGCCAACACGCCTGACTTTATTAAAGGTGTGGTTAATTTACGCGGAAAAATCGTACCGATTGTTGATTTGCGCATTAAGTTTAACTTAGGCAAGGTGGAATATAACGAACTCACCGTCGTGATTATTCTTAACTTGCATGGACGTGTCGTCGGCGTGGTTGTTGATGGTGTATCAGATGTCATTGCACTAAAAGATGAGCAAATTCGCGATGTGCCTTCACTAGTGACCAGTATTGATACCAAGTACATAGTAGGCCTTGCGACATTGGATGAAAGAATGCTGATTTTGGTAGATATTGAGCAATTAATGAGCAGTCAGGAAATGGCATTAATGGATGCAGTAGCGGCCTAAGTCTACCTCGCAACCACCATGCATGAAACTCATTCTGACAGCAGGATTAGGTTTAATTCATACTACATGCTTTAGCGTTAGTGTTTTTAAGAAAATAAAACAGAGTTCAAAAGAGAGTTGAGAATATCAAAAATGCTTACCGATTTTTTTACATCAAACAAAACAAAACAGATTGCCATTTTAAAAACAGAAAGTGAAGCAAAAGCGATTGAAATCGGCAGCTTAAAAGCCGAAGCAGACGCTAAAGCAGGCGAGATTCACATTCTGAAATCTTCTGGGGAGTTAAAAGAAAAACTGCTTACGGAGAAAAATGGCCTAATTGGTACACTAAAAGCAGAAAAAGATTCATTGCTTGCAATTAAGAGTGCAATGGATGGCGCATCTTCTGCCATCATGATGATTGATCGTGATTTTATTGTCACATACATCAACAAAGCTAGTGCTGATTTATTTAATGAAAATGCCGCAGAATTTAAATCAGCATTCCCTTCATTTGATCCTGCAAAGCTAATGGGTAGCTGTATTGATGTGTTTCACAAGCTGCCTGAGCATCAGCGTCAAATGTTGACTAACACTGCAATCCTGCCGATTAAAACAGATATTAAGGTGGGGCAGCTAACCATTGCAATTTATGTAACTGCGACCTACTGTCAAACAGGTAAGCATACGGGTAATGTGCTGGAGTGGCGCGATGTGACTGCCGCACGTCGTAAAGCATTAGATGATTTGGATGCCGTTGGCCAAATTTCCGCCATCAATAAAATTCAGGGCGTGATTGAATTCGATCTCACAGGCAAGATTACAGCGGTGAACGAGAACTTTACCAACGTCACGGGCTACACCGAAAAAGAAATAGTGGGTAACCACCACAGCATGTTTGTTGAACCCGCTTACAGAACTAGTCAT
>JAURWJ010000048.1 GCA_030655015.1 Methylotenera sp.
GCCACTAACTCCCAAGCACCCCAGCCGCCTTTATCTAAATCAAAGTCCTGCTTTGGTTTAACACCTTTAAATGATGCATCTTCACCTGTAATAATGTATGAAGCTGCAACTTGCCATGCATCGTGACTAAGTTTTTTATTAGTATTAGGGCTAATAACCGTAGGGGTGTTTGATGTAGTGCCAGCTAACAGACTGACATCCTGATTAACGCGTGCATACTCAGTAATTAAACCAAACGGGCCGTTGTAGTAGCTAGCTTGCGGTGTGAAGCGAATACGCTTGCCATCCGCAACAGAGGCACTATTGTATCTAAAGAAAGTTTGCTGACCGTCAGATACGTAGCTAGGTAAACCGTTACGTGTAGCATCCGCGGCAGATGTGCCAGTGAAGTCTAGATTGCGTTCACCCGTGTAGTCTGTCCAAGTGCCGCCAATACCAAAACCTAAACCAGCTAATGCTGAGTCTGAGTCTTTAAATGGCGTAGCAAATAAACGTGCGGTATATTCACGCTCACCGTTGTACTCAGTACCAGTGCTGATGTTGCCACCATCATTCACGCCATTGACAATACCAACGCCATAGTTAAGTGTATTGTTAAATAAGTCACCAGAAACGGTCACACCTAAATCACGGTTAGGCAGAATGGCGTTGGTTACGTAGCTGCGTTCAACAAATTTAATGTCGCCGCCACCTTGTAAGCGCTCAAGGCCAACAATACTTTTTTGCTTACCCGCACGGATTTTAAAAGCGGGGTTTAAGTTCGCTTCCACATAAGCATCTACCGCTGAAGCACTACCACCTGCAAATTCAGGCGTGAAACGGAAGCCATATTTACCAGCCACTTTGCCTTCAATAGTTGGGCGAACGCGACGTAATAATGAGGTATCTCCAGCATCATGAAAGCCGTTTGTGTCAAGACTGCCAGCGCGAGTATTGGTCCGGTTACGCACGTCATTAGCACCATCAGAATAATGGCGATGATCCGCTTGTAATACACCGCGGAATTTAATTTCATTTTTACCATCGGCAGAACCAAATGAGAACCCACTTGTGCCTGCTTTAACTACTGGAGCTGTTTTTTTTGCGGCAGCGGCTTCTTCGCCGCTAATTTCGCCTTTACGTGCAAGCACTTTTACTTGCTGACTTAGTTCTTGTACCAAGCCACGTAGCTCTTCAAGCTCCGCACTGTCGTTCGCATTGGCTGTGTAAGGTAGTGATAATAACCCTGTTGCCAGTAAAGCTGAGGCAAATTTTGTGTATTTAAATTGCATTGTTATCTCCTGTTTTAAAGCTTCCAGCCTACTGGTCAGCCTGTATATATAAAGGTGTGTTGAGCCTTTTACTTTGCCGCTGCTGGTGCAGTAGGTATGTTTTTGGTGTCTTGAGTAAATCTTAGTTTTTCTCGTTTTTCAATCTGCGTTACGCGGCCTTCATGCAGCACAATTTCTACTGAGCCAAAACCAGAGCCAAGTCTCAGCTCTTCAACCGAGCGCAATATCTCTTGCGATACATCGCGGCCGGCAGATGTGCTGCGGTTAGAATGGTGAGTAATTGACATGTTTTAACCTCAATCAAATGTTTACAAATTGCAAGAACAGCACTATAAAAGTTTTTTTTAATAAGTTAAAAGAATTGTTATTTATAAATTTATAACTAAAAAGAATAAATGGGCGGCGGTGTAATAAAAGCTAGAAAAAGACAACTTTTTAATGCTTGATAATTTATCTGGGACAGCCGTGAGTCTGACCCTATCGATTAGAGGATAACCAAGGAAGTAATCGCTATGGTATCGGCTCAAGGTGGCGGTCTAGCGCTCGGGATGGGGCATTAAGGTATTTTGTAAGCGGTAGTTAAGTAGTTACCCGTATGTATTATTTATATTTTAAGGAGCAATATCATAAATAAAATTAAATCTGTCATTGTGGTTTCTGCAACCGTTTTAACTTTGGGGGTGGCAACGCTTGGTGCGCAAGTACGTGGTTCTAGTGGCGGTCAAAATATGGTTCAAATGGGTGGCCAAGGGTCTGGTCAGAGGTAAGGCCAAGGTAATGGATAGAGCAAAAGCCAACAGCAGAATTCCCAAGGCACCGGCTCATGGCACGGGATCAAGATAGAACACGCACGCGTGACTCAGCTCAAGAGGGTGCTGGCAATAATGAAACAAGATATGGAACAACGCCGCGCGATGAGTCAGGAGCATCATCAAACACAACAGGCGGCACCAGCAGATCATGCTGTGAACACCCATATTAAGTGTTAGCGACTACTATACTGGACGGCATCCACCACAGTAGTAACTGAAACATCGGAAAGACAGTACGGTAGGGCGCATGCTGAGGGAGTTGCAGTGGCGCTTACTCAATTTCCAACAACTCCGTTAATTAAGGAGTAGTAAAACGATGAAAAGAACTTTAGTGATGTCAACATTAGCGAGCGGTCTGCTAATTGCGGCTTGCGCAGGTTTTGCAGCTGACGAAACGACTGTGCAAGAGCAGGTGAAAGAACAGGTTTATGGTAGTCAGATGATGACTTCACAAGAGCGGATGGAGCACCGTAAAAAAATGCGAGCTGCCAAAACCGCTGAAGAGCGCGAAAGAATCCGTGCAGAACACCATGAGGCCATGAAAGTACGTGCCCAAGAGCGTGGGGTCACCCTCCCGGATACACCGCCAGAGCGTGGAATGGGTATAGGGGTTGGCGCTGGGCCTAGTGGAGGAAGTGGGCAGAATCGGGGACGTTAATAGTTGTTCGTGTCAAAAGATGGCGAGAATGCCTAATACTATAGAATCGCTTCTATAAGCATGGTTTGGTATGCGATTCATCATTAGGCATTGCTTCTGTCAAGTAATGGCAATGTCATTGGGGCAGGCCTTTAATTATCGCATTTCACTATCATTTAATTACCGGAGAAAGTTCTATTTTAGGTGCATGCCATTATGCGTGGATAAGAAATATGATAGCAAAGACGTGATCCCATGATTTACACCCCCTTGCTTAAACTCTATCGTGTACGGTGCTTTGAGTGTCCCACCTTCATTTACTGCTACTTTAGCTAATTTTATCATTAGCTATGGACTCCAGATTTTGAGGGCAAGGTCAGTTCGTGGTTATTAAATTCCATAGACTTCTATAGCGGTCAGATTGTGGTTACATTATTATTGGCCGCAATACAACTTGCGCATCGCTTCACCTGTAATATCAGGGGCAATGTATTTCCATTCGGCAGGGTTGCTGTTTTTAAGAACAGATTCACCACGCCCAATATTTTGGTTGTAGTGGGTGTAAGCCATGGTTCTAAGCATCTTGGTTTTACAATTAACCTCAAGCAGTGACTTTACTGAAAGATAAGTTTTATTATCTATTGTTTGGGGTGTTGCGTAGTCTTTCGTTTGCCACACTCTCATCACATGATCTTTATTGCGGGCGCTTGCTTGGTTGTAATAAGTCTTAACGCTAGCATCACTGCTCGAGCTGCTGAATTCAGTCCATCCAGCGATTGTATTAGTGCTGATTAACGTGAAAGTGAGTGTGATAAGCAGTTTTTTCATTTTGTGTACCAATGATTGATATTTGATAAAGCACTTGGTTTTGAAGGTTAAGCTTTACTGCTATTGATAGATCGCATCCATTTTACGATCAAGCTCTGCAATGTCGTGTATGAGTTTTATTTTTTCATCTTCACTTAGATTGCTAGTGTAGTTTAAGCGCTGCTGTAGCTGGTTACGCACGGCTGATAGCATTTTTGTATGAGCACTAAACTCTTCTGCTTTCGGTGCTCTTATTTTGGCAAGTGCGGTGGTGAGTGCTTCGTATTCTTGGTCTGTGAGACCGGTAATGCTTTTTAGGCCGTCTGATGTTTGCGCTTGTTGTTCTGTTTTTGTCATGTTGATTGTCGAGTTGAAGGTTGGCTTAATCTTAACACAGGCTACTTTTCATCAAATGATGGAAATCAATTAGGAGTTTTAAATAATCATGAAACTTCAAGAAGTGAGGCTAAATTAGATTGGTAATGTTTCATTAAAAAGTAGATGATTACAATGATATAAATTTATTTTAAGATTTCTTAGTGAAGGAGAATGACATGTCTGCGCATACTTACAAACTTATCGAGCTTGTTGGCACATCTACAGTTGGCACTGATGATGCTATTCGCAACGCGATTGCTAAAGCAGCATTAACCGTTAAACATATGGATTGGTTTGAAGTGGTTGAAGCGAGAGGCCATATTGTGAACGGCCAGATTGCGCATTACCAAGTGACTATCAAGGTTGGTTTTAGAATAGAAGATTAGATAACAATGATTCATGGCTCTAGTTCGTTACAAATTCCTGCTTTATCTGATCATGATACGCAAGTATGGATAGCTTCTTTAGCTAAGCACTTCTCAGCAACTGAGGTTGAGTTAGTTCGCCAAGCATGCGAGCTTGCCACGTTGGCTTATGCATCGCATACAGAATTAACTGGGGTGCCTTTGTTGCAACATGCAACGGGCACAGCGGCCATACTGATTAGCTTAAATATGGATGCAGAGACCATTATTGCGACCATTTTATATGCGGCGCCTGCGCATATCGATAATTGGCAGGAAACCTTAAAAGCACGATTTGGCAGCAATATAGTCAGCTTGGTAGACGGTATTTTGCGTATAGAGCAAGTGCAGGCGTTCAGCGAGTTTGAAGACCTGCAAGCGCAAAATAAGGAGAGTGGCGACCATAGCAAACAGATTGAAAGCCTGCGCAAGATGTTGCTGGCGATGGTGCAAGATATTCGTGTGGTGCTAATTAAATTAGCTGAGCGCACACAAACGCTGCGCTACTTAGCAGGCGCCAGTGAAGCACAGCAAAAGCAGATCGCACGCGGCATTCAGAGTGTATTCTCGCCACTTGCCAATCGCCTTGGCGTTTGGCAACTTAAGTGGGAGATGGAAGATCTGTCACTGCGTTATTTAGAGCCTAAACTCTATAAAGAAGTGGCTAAATTACTGGATTCACGCCGTGTGGACCGTGAGCAATATATTCAGCTGGTTGAGGATACGCTTAAGCAAAAGTTAGCGCAGGCAGGCATTAAAGCTGAGGTGTCAGGTCGACCTAAACATATCTACAGCATTATTAACAAAATGCGACGCAAAAATCTGGATTTTGAGCAATTGTTTGATGTGCGTGCGGTGCGGATTTTAGTAGATGATGTGAAAGACTGCTATACCGCGCTCAGTTTGGTACAAGCTTTATGGCAGGCTATTCCAGGCGAGTTTGATGATTACATCGCGCGCCCTAAAAGTAACAACTACCGCTCACTGCATACTGCGGTGACTGGGCCAGAAGGTTTAGCCTTAGAGGTGCAGATTCGTACGTTTGAAATGCATGAATACTCTGAGCTTGGTGTGGCTGCACATTGGCGCTATAAAGAAGGCGGCAAGTCTGACATTGTGCTGGATGAAAAAATCGCTTGGCTACGCCAAATTTTGGCATGGAAAGAGGCGCCAAAAGATAGTGGTGACATACTCGAACAGTTTAAGACTGAGTTGTTTCAGGACAATGTCTATGTATTTACCCCACAAGGGCGGGTTGTTGATTTACCCAAGGACGCTACGCCAATCGATTTTGCCTATACCTTGCATACAGATTTAGGGCACCGCACACGTGGTGCTAAAGTGGATGGGCATATCGTGCCACTTAGCTACAAATTACAGAATGCACAACGAGTAGAAATCCTGACCACTAAGCATGGCGCGCCTAGCCGTGATTGGTTAAGCCCTACCCTTGGTTACTTAAAAAGTCCAAGTGCACGTGCGAAGGTGAGGCATTGGTTTAAACATCAGCATGCAGAAGAAAACATTACGCAAGGTCGTGCAAAGCTAGACCGAGAGCTACATCGCGCAGGTGTGGGTGCAGTGAATCAGGAAAAAATCGCGCAGAAATTGCACTTTAATAAGCTGGAAGATTTTTTAAATGCGATTGGTCGTGGCGATGTGAGCGAATATCAAATCGCTACAGCTATCCAAGAGGTGATGAATCTAAAGCCGACAGAGAAAATCAATCAAGTGGCGGTGAGAAAAATGCCCGCACCTTTAACTTCAACAGAAGTGATGGTTGAAGGTATCGGCAACTTACAGACCAACATGGCAAAATGTTGCAAACCAGTTTTTCCTGATGCGATTGTCGGCTATGTAACATGTGACCGCGGCGTTACTATCCATCGTCAGGCTTGCACGTTTATTAGGCGCTTAGGCGATGAGCGCCAAGATCGTTTGCTGAATGCGCAATGGCGAACCAGTTGAGTGTTAACTGAGGCCAACTTTAATATATTAAAGTTAGTTAAAAGGCTCGTTGGATCTGTGCAATGTTAGCTTCTGCACTACTAAACTGCCCACCATGTCGCCTTCTACATTCATGGTGGTACGCAAGGTGTCCAGCAGTCTATCTATTGGCAACAAAATGGCGATTGCTTCAGCGGGTAACCCAACTGATTGTAGCACCATTACCATGGTCACCATGCCCGCGCTTGGAATGCCAGGCGCGCCTAGTGCCGCAATCATCGCGATAAAAAACACTACTAATTGCTGCGCAAAACTTAATTCTATACCCACTAAATTGGCAATAAATAGTGCGGCGGCAGCTTCATACAGGGCGGTGCCATCCATATTGATGGTTGCGCCTAATGGTAGTACAAAGCCGGCAATTTCTGGTTTAACGTGTAGATGCTGTGTTGTGCAGCGCATGGTAATGGGTAGTGTCGCGGCGCTTGAACTGGTGGCAAAGGCGGTTAGCAATGCTTCGCGCGCGCCACGCAAAAACCACAGGGGCGACTTAGCCGTAAATAAGTATAAAATTAGCGGTAATACAATCATGCCGTGCAATAAAGAGGTGCCAACCACCACCGCAACAAATTTGGCGAGCATTCCCAGCATCACCATATCTTGCCCCGCCACCAGTTTAATCAGCAGTGCCATAATACCAAACGGTGCTAGACGCATAATCCAACCCACTATCAGCATGGTGACTTCTAACGTCTCTTGTAACAAGGTGCGGATCTGTTTAAAACGCTCTCCACCCATCACCAGCGTAACGCCTAAAATAAGTGCAAACATCACCACTGCCAGTACATTGTTCTGTGCTAGCGCTGTAAATGGGTTAACAAATAAACCATGTAAAAACTGGGCGAAAAACTCAGGTAACGGTAACTGCTTTGCCTCAAAGTTCTGCATTGCATTTTCAAACATGGTAATTTGCAAGCCACTGCCAGGTTTAAAATAATTGCCGGCAATTAACGCGAGGCTAATGGCAATCATCATCGTGGTGACAAAAAACAACATCGCGCTCACCCAAACACGATGCATTTGTTGATGTTGACGCAGATTGGCAATGCCCACCGAAATTGAGCATAAAACCAGTGGGATCAAAATCATTTTCAGTAAATCAATAAACAGCGTACCAACCAAGCCGGATGCATACAAACCACTTTTTACTACAGTGTGATTAGCCCCTAGCTCGTTAAAATATAAACCAATGGCAACACCAAAAATGGTACCTAGTAATATTTGAAGGTTAAGGCTCGGCAGTTTCATGAGTCGTTTATTCTTTGGCCACCTTAACTTTTACCACTTTAGGTTTAGCCACTTTTTCTTTAATGACGGCTTCTTTTAATGGATTCTCTTTAGCTACCTTTTCTTTCAGAGCTTTTTCTTTAACCACTTTGGCGGCTTTTGGTTTTGCTTCTGTTGGCAAGGTCTCTGCTTCGGTTATTGTAACATCTTCAGTGACAACGTTCGCTTTGGCGACTTTAACCTTTTTCGGCGCTGCGGCTTTTTTGATTGTCACAGGTTTTTTAGTTTTAGGTCCGGCATCTGATGGCGCTACCGCTATAACCGGCTCAACAGCAATGGAGGGAGAAGTTTTTTTCTCTGGCGCACTCGCATCTAGTTTTTCAAACACGGCGGCAAAAAACCCATCGGTATTATGCAAATGTGGCAGTAGTTTTAAGTATGGTCCCGTATCTAAATTGATTTGCTGCTGACTTAAAATCTCGGCTGCATTCAGTAATTTAAAATCAGGATGCGTTGCTAAAAAGCTTTCAGCAATTTGTTCGTTCTCATCTTTAAGCAAGCTACATGTCGAGTAAATCAAGCGCCCGCCAGCCTTGGTCAACCTTGCGGCACGCGCTAAAATGTTGGCCTGCTTTACCGTAAGCTCGGCTAAATCTTGGGGCGTTTGGCGCCATTTAAGGTCTGGATTACGGCGCAAAGTGCCTAAACCCGTGCAAGGTGCATCAACCAGCACGCGGTCAAACTTGCCGTTCAGGCGTTTAAGTTTGGGGTCATTTTCGCTACTGATGCTTTGCGCATTGAGGTTACTTAACCCTGAGCGCTTCAAGCGTTGGCCCAAGCTATGCAGGCGTTTTGCTGATATATCAAATGCATATAAACGACCGGTGTTGCGCATTAACGCACCCATCGCCAGTGTTTTTCCGCCAGCACCTGCGCAAAAGTCCGCCACCATCATGCCGCGCTTGGGTGCTACCAAGTGCGCCAGTATCTGGCTACCTTCATCTTGCACTTCAATTTGACCTTCGGTAAACAGCACGTGGCGGCTGATATTCAAGCGTAGCGGCATGCGCAGGCCAATCGGTGAATAAGGCGTTTTTGTAATATTGGTTTCGCCCGAGGTGTTTTCAGCAATGAATTTTGCCAGAACTTCATCACGCGTAGCTTTAATGGTGTTCACGCGTAAATCCAGCGTGGCGGATTCGTGCATACTACGTGCGATAGTGAGCGCTTCATTTTCACCATATTGCGCGACCAGTTTATCCCACAGCCAATCACGCACATCGGCCTGCACGGCTAACGGCATATTTTCGGTAGATTTTGCCTTAATGGTATGCGCCCATTCGATTTGCTGTTCGCTCAACATAGGTGAAATTTTTTGAATACTCATGCCTTGTATGCGCAGCATCCAGGCTAACACCAGCTTACGCGCATCATCAGGGTCGTTTTCATCATTGGCAGTCACCGCGCTTAAAAAGCGTAAACGGCGCAATACACCATAAACGCTTTCTGCCACAAAGGCGCGCTCTTTCGTGCCTAGATCACGATTATTGCGAAAAAATTCGCTCAATTTCACATCTGCCGGGCTGTTGAATTCAAGCAGATTAGATAACATTACCGCAGCTTGCCGTATTAAATTAGGCGTCATATTGATTCTCTTTAAATATTGTAGTGATTAGAAATGCAGAACACCTGCATCTACTCCACATGTAATTCAGTTAAAACTTGCTCGAGCTTTTGCCCATTTTCGTCAACCATCATAATGCGCACTGGCACATAATAATATTCAGTAGCTAACCACAACTCTTTAGTCTCAGCGCTGTTTTGTTCAGGCGGCTCAAGATGCAAGGTTTTGTATTGCACGCCAGCGCTATCAATCACTTCCAACGCTGAGTTAATTTTATAGTGGTAATGGTTCAGCTTTTTACCTGTGGTAAGCGATACGGTAATAGCGTCTTTTAATAGCGCAGGCAAAAACATAAATTGGTAGGCATAGCTCGCTAAATCTTGCGTACCTGGCGCAAGACCCGCCTCTTTTACCTTGCCTTTTACGGTCATGGTTAAGTTTTGTTTTGCCCAGTCAAAATCCGCCAATAATGATTTTTTCGCATTATCGCCTTGATGCAACTCAAAGCGGGTTGGCTTTAATCCTTGCGCTGTCACTTCACCAATACTGGTTAATTGACGCTCGCCGAATAAGGCGTAAACGCCGATGCCTTTGGTAACGCTTTGGATTTTATAAGCATTGTCAGTCACTACGAATTGCTCATGCACTTTAGCAAAGGGCTGGCCATTTTTGGTGACTTCATACGTGGCCTGAATGTGTTTAGGTAACGCGGTTTTTGATATTACGGCTGGCTGCGCTAATGCGATTGAGCCTACAGACAGAAAAAACACAACACTCAAACCTTTGATGTGATTAAACATAAAAATTCCTTTAATTTAAGACACATCACCTTTAACGCATCAAACCAGCAATCGTTACCTATAAAACCAACTAAACGACAATGCTTATTAAATGACAATGGTCGGTGCTTCACCTGCATTTTGTGCGCGGATTTGGCCAATTTCAAACAAAGTTTCACTGGAAGTTTCCAGTAATGCTTTAGCCGCTGCCGCATGCTCTTTTGCTACAATCACCGCCATACCAATGCCGCAGTTGAAAGTTTTATACATTTCACTTGGCACCATGTTGCCTTGCGCTTGCAGCCATTGAAACAGCGGTGGCAACTGCCAGCTAGCCGCTTTAATCTCAGCCGTCAAACCTGCTGGTAACACACGTGGAATATTCTCGGTGATGCCGCCACCGGTGATATGTGCCATGCCTTTTACCGGCATGGCTTCAATCAGTTTTAGTAACGATTTCACATAAATGCGCGTGGGTGCCATCACCACATCTTTGAATGTTCTACCATGAAAGTCCGATTCAAAATCAATGCCTGATTTTTCAATCAGCTTACGAATCAGTGAGTAGCCGTTTGAATGCGCACCGCTTGAAGCCAAGCCCAGCACTATGTCGCCAGCTGCAATTGTGGTGCCGTTAATAATTTTGGCTTTATCCACACAGCCCACAGCAAAACCTGCCAAGTCATATTCGCCTGCTGGATACATGCCTGGCATTTCTGCGGTTTCACCACCCACCAACGCACAGCCAGATTGCTCACAGCCTTCCGCAATACCTTTAATCACAAGTGCTGCCGTGCCAACTTCTAGCTTACCGCAAGCAAAATAATCCAAAAAGAATAGCGGCTCAGCGCCTTGCACCAAAATGTCATTCACACTCATGGCGACTAAATCAATACCCACTGTATCGTGTTTATTCAGCTCAAAAGCTAGCTTAAGCTTAGTGCCTACGCCATCAGTCCCTGAAACTAAAATTGGCTCTTTGAACTTTTGTGGCAACGCAAACAGTGAACCAAAGCCACCGATACCGGCCAATACCTCAGGGCGCATGGTGCGCTTGGCAAACGGTTTAATTTGTTCAACGAGCGCATCGCCCGCCTCCATATCCACGCCTGCATCGCGGTAGCTAATAGAAGTTTTATCTGAATCATTGGCACTCAAGGTGTTCTCGCTTTCTGCAAAAAAGGTGTTCTATCGTTATAATGGCATTTTAACCGAAATGCCTGTTTATCTGAAATGCTGGTTTAACCGGAACGTCAGCTGAGCCGATTGGGTAAACCAAAATTCTAGATAGACTGAAATAGCGAGCTTTATGATCAATAAGCACACCAATACATTCTGGTGGGTTGCAGGCCTTGTATTTTTCGGCTTGGTTTACCTGCTAAGTTCAATACTCACGCCATTTTTAATCGCGGCGATTTTGGCTTACATTGCTAACCCGCTCGTTAATAAAATTGATGCATTTCACTATAAAAAATTCAGTCCAAGTCGAACAGTCGCAACGCTGTTGGTGATGTTGTTATTTTTTGCAGCACTGCTTTTAATTTTGCTGATTGTGACTCCATTGCTGCAAAAAGAAATTTTATTGCTATCGCAAAAACTCCCTGCGTATTTCAATGCGGCAAAAACTCATGTTGAACCATGGCTACAAACGCACTTTAATGTTGCGCTTAACCTCGATTTTGCACAAATCAAGCAAATACTGACCGACAACTGGCAAACCTCCGGCAACTTGGCCAAGCAACTAGCACTTGGCTTGAGCAATCAAGGTTTGGCCATTGTGGGCTTGCTTGCCAATTTGGTGCTGATTCCATTGGTGTTGTTTTATCTTTTGGTCGATTGGAACATCATCATTGAAAAAATCAGCCAACTTATTCCCAGAACACTCATCGCAAAGACCAAAGAAATCGTGGTTGAAATTGATGCCGTGCTAGCAGAGTTTTTACGCGGGCAGCTTACGGTAATGGTGCTAATGAGTATTTTTTATGCTGCCGGCCTGTGGTTGGTGGGATTAGAGCTGGCTTTACCGATTGGCATACTCTCAGGTCTGTTAGGGTTTGTGCCTTATCTGGGCATTGGTCTCGGATTAGGGCTAGCCGTACTTTCGGCCTTGTTGCAATTCGGCACGTTGCATGACCTCATTCCAATTCTAATTGTGTTCGGTTTAGGGCAGGCTGTAGAAAGCATGGCACTCACACCATACTTGGTGGGCGACCGCATCGGCTTACATCCACTGGTGGTAATTTTTGCTTTAATGGCAGGCGGACAACTGTTCGGCTTTGCCGGTGTGTTGCTGGCACTACCGGTTTCTGCGGCCATCGCGGTTGGGTTTAGGCACGCTAAAGCACGCTATTTACAAAGTCATTTTTATACGGGTAGCAACACTTGAAACAACTCTTGCTCGACATTCAACCGCCTGCCCCACAAACCCTCAATAACTTTATTGCAGGGCGCAATGCTGAAGCCTTGCATAATTTAAAGCTCGCTTTAGCCAACGTAGCCGAAGCGCGATTTATCTATTTATGGGGCGCAAAAGGGAGTGGTAAAAGCCATCTATTGCAAGCCTGCCAGCGTGCGGCGCAGGCAACTGAATTGCCACTTTATATTGCGGACGATGTACATACGCTCAATGAGGCGGCGCAAATCGCCTTGTTCAACCAATTTAACCAACTACGTGCCGCAAACGGCATCCTCATCACCAGCGGCATCGCCGCTCCCACGCAAATGGGATTGCGAGACGACCTCGCCACTCGCCTTGCTTGGGGTTTGGTGTATCAACTACACCCGCTCACCGATGAAGAAAAAGCGCAAGCCCTCAAAACCCATGCCAATGAACGTGGTATGAGGCTGCCTGATGAAGTGGTGGATTATTGCCTGCGCTATTTACGTCGCGACTTGCCCACATTGATGGCAGTGTTAGATGCGCTGGATGTATGGTCGCTTACTGAGAAAAAACCAGTGACTGTGCCGATGCTGAAGAAGTTGTTGCAGTTGAATTTGGAGATTTAAAATTACTCACTTGATAGATAAACACTATCCATAAGGTTGAAAATGTTACGTATTACTGAAATTAAGCTTCCCATTGAAAACGCCCAATCGCTTACCCACCAAGCCGATGAAATTAAAGCTGCGCTACTCAAGCGGCTAGAAATCGTTGAGGGTGATTTGATTCACTTTGATATTTTTAAACGTGGAGTGGATGCACGGAAATCGCATGCAATTCTGTATGTATATAGCTTGGATGTGCAAGTTAAAAATGAGGCGAAAATTCTCGCCAAGTTTCGTAAAGACGCACATATTAAGCCAGCACCTGATACTGAATATAAATTTGTGGCGATGGCAAATCATTGTGGCAATTTACCCACACTCCAGCCCTCTGATAAAGCAACTAATCAACCGTCTAGGCTGACAAACTACATCAGCCAAGTCTCCGCTAATCTCTTCAAGGGCGAGGGCGTTAATCTTGAAGCACGTCCTGTGGTGGTAGGTTTTGGCCCTGCCGGCATCTTTGCAGCGCTTATTTTAGCGCAATCCGGCTTTAAACCAATTGTGTTAGAGCGTGGTAAAGCCGTGCGCGAGCGCACTAAAGACACTTGGGGGTTGTGGCGTAAAAACGTGCTTAACCCTGAATCTAACGTGCAGTTTGGTGAAGGCGGCGCAGGCACGTTCTCCGACGGCAAGCTTTACAGCCAAATTAAAGACCCCAAACACTATGGACGCAAGGTCATACAGGAGTTTGTAAAAGCCGGTGCGCCTGAAGAAATCATGTATGTGAGCCACCCGCACATCGGCACATTTAGATTAGTGGGCGTGGTGGAAGCTATGCGCAACACCATTATTGAACTAGGCGGTGAAATCCGCTTTGAAGCGCGCGTAGATGATATTGAAATCGTAAAGGATAAGCATGGGCATAATGCGGTGCAGGGCGTGGTGTTGCAAACGGGTGAGCACATTGCACCCAATCCTCGAGTGTTAGCTGTCGGCCACAGCGCACGCGATACCTTTGAAAGGGTGTATCGCAAAGGTAT
>JAURWJ010000051.1 GCA_030655015.1 Methylotenera sp.
AAAACCATGTTCAAGCATAAAAAACAATCGCTACAACTACAAATAGAAAGGCGCTCCCGCCAGAGTGGCTACCACCCCGCCCTCACGCAAAAACGCCTAGGTGATGGCTTCTATGAACAACGGCTGATACGCGAACAGATAGGCCAACTCACCGGCAGGCGTTTCCTCACCGGCTATGCTTCAGACGAAGCCCAATACCAAGCGCTGATGATGAATGGCGTCACCTTCGCCCAAGCGCATCAGTTGGTGCCGGGGGTTGCCCTCTCTGCCGCACAGATAGCCCAACTCACCAGTGACATCGTGTGGCTAGTTGAACAAACCGTAAATCAATCGAGACTGACCCCATTGATTCTAACCCCATTGATTCTTCGTGCAGGTAATTTTGGGGTAGATGAAATGAACCGTAAGCTCAATGAGAACGGTGTAATCAACGCAGCAATTGGCAGTGAAACGATGCTTGGTTCGCCCGTTAATGCGCAGGATACATCAAATACAGTAAATACTATCACTTCAGGCAATGGCTCAGTTTATCAGGCAACACATCAGGGTGATTTTGTGGGAACTATTCCAGGGAACAATCCGCCAACAGGTGGAGCTGGAGGCAGCTTTCCGCAAACTCATACTGAATATACGGGAGATTTTCCGCCAGTTGATTCAAAGAGTAGACGTGATACCGATAAAATTTGGGGTGAAGGACAATATAGTCAGCCAAAAAAAGTTGACCCTACCAACATCATAGGAGCGCCAAAATGAAACTACCATGGTTAATCTGTGTAGTTGTTTGTATGTTACAGGGTTGCAGTCTTCGTTTCATTGATACGGCGCTACCAGATGATCATGAACTTTGGCTAAAAAATGGCTTTACAACGAATATGATTAGATTTGAAGTGAAAGATTGCATTCAAAAAATACCTAAAGAATTAAAAGGTCAAGCTAGGTATGATTCAAAAGATCAATGCATGATCGATAAGGGGTTTAAATACAATGGTGATTGGCGTTATGGCGGACGAGTATGTGAAGATTACCCCAATGATCTTGGCTGCAAATCGCTACGAAAATGAGACGAAACATGGGGGGGGTCCTTCATCAAGTCCTGATTGCTACCCTAAGTATGGTGCGCCAAAAACAATTGATATTCCATCTACAAATAAATAGGGCTAATCATGAAAAGCAATATGTTTATATACTTTGGTTCATTATTTTTTCTTGGCTGTTCGACTTACATGGAACAGGTGGTTTATAAACCAGCACCTGCAACATATCAAGAGTGGTCAAAATCTGGAGCATCTACCTTAGATATTAAAAAATCTTTATTGGCGTGCGGCAAACCATCCCCAGATATTAGCTTTGAAATATACGAAAAAGTGTTTAATATCAGCCGTTATGATGAGATGGCTTACATGAATAAATTAGCACTAGAGGGTTTTTGTATGGAACGTGCGGGGTACAAATACAACGGCCTTTATAACCCAAAAAAGACTTGTTCGTTAGAGAAATACAAAAATATCCCAGCCTGCCTACCTGATGCAATCATTCCCACTCCCAGTGTTGAAAGGCGCCTTAATAGTTGGTACTGCAAAGTAAAAACTGATTATGACTATTGTTTAAAAAATGCACTTGCCCCTCAGCTTTGCAACCCAGAAAAAATTAAAACGCCTCCACCTGAATGTCTAGCTGATGGGCAAACACAATCCCTAATATCACAAACTAATTCATCTACACAAATCAAACCGAGAACAAATACCTACATACCACCTGATAGGATGCAACAGCAAACAATACAATTACAGCGCGACACACAAAACCAAAACAATCGGCAAATAAACAATATGCTTAAAAGCACGGCACCTAAAATACTTCGTTAAATTCCCCCATACGCCTTAATCTAAATGAGAAAATTATGTTAATGACCAACTTCACACGCTTTATTGTAATGCTTTCAATGATTGAATTGCTCACTGCTTGCGCCACAAATGGAGACAACGCGCAACAACCCGCACTTCATCATAATGCTGAAATTGCGCAACAAATGACAGATATATATGCAGTAGCCGCATCAAAGGAAATGTTGTTTATTGAGGTGCCCAGTGCTAACAATATTATTTCAGAGAAAATCATGCTCGCGGTAATAGCTTCTGGTGAAAGCACTCCTTCAATAGAACAACTTAGTGTTTTATTGCAAAAAGGAACACATATGCAAATTGGTGTTGTAGGAAAAAGCCAATCTACCAACATTATGACCATTAAGCAAGCATTGAAAAAATTAGCATCAAAACCTGCGAAAGGAGTGTTGTACTTAGTTGGAAACGCAAAAACTAAAGAGGAATTAAGCGTAGCTAATCAACATAAGGACATTGTTGTTGTCGTTGTAGATACCAAGCCTTAGCCCGCGTAGCCCACCGCAAAATTTTATCGAAAAAGTCGCAAAGTGGTTTTCCAAATAACTCAATAGCCCATTTCTAATCTTTAACCCCGTTTGTACCAAAAGCTCATCCCCGTAAATTTAGGAAAAAATATGAAGTCGTTCGTTTCACTCACAATACTAATCACATTACTTTCTGCTTGCGCCTCCGCACCGCAGATTTCAGAAAAAGAAGTAAATCGTGCCGCCATCACCAATATTGCTAACGTAGAAATTTTTTATCATGATGAGGCATTTCCCATTATAGATTTGGGCGGCTCTGGAGCATCGGGCCTTAGTGGATTGTTTGGTCCCCTAGGGGCAATGGTCGGTGTTTTTGCAGATGGCGTGAGTAAAAGCACCATGAAATCACGAGCAGAGTCGCGAACTGAAAAATTCACTGAGGCTGTTAAACATAGCATCCCTAACGCTGATATCAATGCTGAATTTGCTAATCAGCTAGCGAGTCAACTTCGCAATGCTGGAAAAACAGTGAAGGTTACTCACATTCTAAGACCTATAGGAAATGGCGGGCAGTTGGCAAGTACTGCGTCTGCTGACCATGTGCCTACTAAGGGTTATGCTAAGCTTTTTGTTCGCACTACCACTGGCTATGGCGCTGAAAGCGCTACGAGTAGCTTTCAATCTTTAATCGTACTTGAAACAACACTTGAAGATGAACGTGGTAATGCGCTCATGCATCATAATGAAACCAAGCGCGATTTTAGTGAAAGCTACTTTACCTATAGCGGGCTTTTGGAAAGTCACAAAAAGGCTGCTGATGCGCTGAAAAATGGACTTGTCTCAATGGCAACCAGTACATACCATAAATTATTTTAACTTTAGCAAGCATCAAATCAATGGGCTCAGACTGAGCCCATTGATTGCTTTTTTTACATTTTGTATTTGATTTTTTATCAGGGTAAATCATGATTTTTTTTAAAAACATATGGCAGCAACTTATGGGTATTAATCCATTTAGAGGGGATGTTTTACCGTCGCGTACATATGTGCTTGAACGAGGGCGACCATGTCTTCCTTTTCCTCATCTTTTAAACTACAAAACACCTTTGTTAATCTTTGATGCTTTTTATACGAATGCTAAATCACCAGATTTATTTAAGCGTGATAACCGATATTTATATGTGATGGGTATGCCTCCCGTCTTAATTACGCGTGACCCAGCTGTAATTAAATCTATTCTACTTGCAACAGGCGACAAGCCTGGACAATTCGATCGTGATACTTCGCCAATGGCTGGAATTGCTCGAGCAACAGGGGTTAATTCGTTATTATATGCAAACGGTAAAGTATGGCGAAAACAAAAACAGATGTCGGCAAGACCTTTCGGTAAAGGCACTTTGTTTCAACCTGAAGAGTTTCATGAGTTTGAGAAAACTTTTCGTAAAACTATAGAGAAACGACTGATAGTTTTACGTGATGCGCAGAATATTAGTAAGGAAAAATTTTCGCGAATCGAAATTGAACAGGAAATTCAACCCATCATGTTAGAGATGTTAGTCAATAATTTCTTTGGTGGTTCGGTTGAGTATAAAGAACTGCGTGAACGTTATGTACCTGCGTTGCTATCGTTAATTGACTATATGATTACCGATACAGTTGCACCTAATCTTTCAGCTATTCATCAATTTGTTACAGGTAAAAATGTTGCTGTACAACATTGGCGAGAAGCCCTTGAAGATTTAACAGATATTGCGCTTGCTGGCAGAGGTGAAAAGGCAGGGCATTGGAAAAACTTCATTGGTGATGTTGAAGATGAGGAGGCATTGCGCAGTAATGTAAGAGTGTTTTTAGCCGGAGCGTTAGAAGCAACAACATCGTTTGCGACTTGTCTCGACAACCAGAGTTACAAGAGCAAGTGTATAGCGAAATAAAAGATATTAATGTTTACGATCCAGAAAGCTTAACAGAAGCAAAGTTGCTTAATCACTGTTTGAATGAAACCTTACGTTTAACACCATCACTGTATTTTTTCCCACGAAAAGCAACAGCCGATACTTGGCTTAAATTAGACGATACAAGAAAAATAATGATTCCCAAAGGTACTACAATCCGACTGGATATTTGGAATGCAAATCGCAATGAATTCTTTTGGGGTAAGGATGTTTCAGGATATCCGGCAGACGCTTATGTTCCTGCGCGCTGGGATGTACTAGCAAGTGAAGGCATATCGCGGAGAAATTTAACGCATTTTGGATTCGGTTTAGGGGCTCGTGTATGTCCTGGTCAATTTCTTGGTCAGTTAGAGGTTGGTTTGGTAGTAGGTGCTTTTATTAAAGTGTTCCAATTCAAAGCTGTAAATAAAGCAACTGGGGCGCGTGCTGGCGTTACAACCAAACCAGATGACGGTACTCTGATTGATCTTGAGCTACGATAAACCGCATGGAAATCATGAATCGATGGGGTCAGTCTCGATTGATTTTAACTAACTGATTTATAATGAATATTACCATGAAATTTTTGATTATAGATTGACTGAACCTGCTAACATCACCTCATGCGCCTCCCTAAAAAGCATCATCTACACCTGCAAACTGAGCGACTGACTCGCCAAGGCGGCGGAGCCCTGCAAACCAAACGCCTAGGCGACGGATTCTATGAACAAAAACTCATCCGTGAGCAAATCAATAGCCTCACAGGCAAGCGCTTCTTGGTAGGCTACGCAAACGACGAAGCGCAATACCAAGCCCTGATGAGCAACGGCGCCACCTTTGCGCAATCACACCCATGGGAAACATGGGGTCAGGTTATTAATTGCACGTTTTAATAGGCAATATTATTTATGACCTATCGTCATGTTGTTATTAACAGACTTAACGCCTTTTACGCTGTTTGCTACGGTTGTTGCCCTAGCTGTCCAGCGCTTGTCACTGGCAACGCCAGTGAGTGTGACTACACCATCGCTGACTTCGGTCTTGATGTGTAGTTTGCTTAAAGTAGGATCAGCCTTGAGGGCATTCTTCACATTGGTAGTAAGGGTAGCGTCATCCACCATAACAGTGTCTTGTTTTGAGCTTTGACCCACACCCACTACACCCATGTCGCCCTCTTTCATCCCAGAGTCAGGATCGTTGGATTGACTGGTAGAAGCTTTGCCCTCCGATGTTGAGTTGGTGCCGCCTGCAAATGCAATGAATGGTGCCAGAACGATTGCAGTTATACATGCTAGTTTTTTTAAATTTAATATTTTCACGATAAATCTCCATTAATAAAAAATTAACCAAAGCGGTAATGTTAAGCAGTTGTCCTATCGGAAAAATTGGAATAAACCAGCCTAATATAGAGATACCTATTGGGTAGCCTCCATCATCTACAGCCTAGTTATAACTGTCAGTACGCCAACGAACATAACGGCGATTAAATTGCTGCCGCAAGCAGCGAGCGGTATCGACAGCAACTCAAATCACCGCAAGGCAAGCTGTGCACGATGGCAATCATATAGGCGCTTAGGAAAACAAGCGCCAGTATGGATCAATCCGTCAGAGTGTCGCTCTCAACGGGACGGTTTCTGCCATCAAATCAATGTTCTCTTGGCTCAACAAAGGCGACTTAAGCAATCGAGCCAAACCCTCCCCGCCCTGTTCCATAATCATCGCATGGTTACGAATAAACATAGATCTGGCAACTGGGGCAATTAGGTTCATCCACCACCGATTACTACGGACATGCCACTCATAACGGACGATGCTGACTGCACCTTCGTGTGAAAAATTCCAGCGGCCGACCCCTTCAAGGTCACCTTGAGCGACTCCCTCAATAGACACCAACTTCTTGATGCGCGTAGTGCGTACCTCGAACACTACCCAGTAAGGCAACTTCCCTTGCCAGGAATAGCGCCGAACGCTGTTGATGCCATCAGCATCACCAGCGGCAGTCTGCTCCACTTTCTGTGCCCCCAGCCACCAGTCAGGCCAGCATAATGAGTTATGGATAGCCATGTACACCTCTTCCAGCGGCGCTTCGATACACCAGATAGTCAGTAAACGATATTCAGCCACGGCGCCTCCAATAACAGGTGATTGTTCATGAGTCTGCTCCAGAAATTAATCATGAAATTGTGCTAACAAATCGTTCGCAAGTACAGACTAGGTAATTCTCCCCGCCATGACAATACCGCTGCCCTTGGCGGGGTGGTTTCTGTTATCAAGGTTCATGGAACTCCGAATACAAGTGCAACGTTGGTCGCATACTCAGGCGCAAACCGCTCAATGTGTGGTTCATAGGGTGGCATGAGCGGTTATCATGAAACTCGCGCTGCTTAGGCGCTAGCCTGGACTCAAGCCTTCTTGACCCACAAAATGCACCAGCCATCAGGGCTAATCTGACCATCAACCAGCTTACAGGTGTTCGAGTCGGCGATGAAGTGCATACACTCGCTGCACTTCTGCCCACCCTTCGGCTGAGTCTGGTACTGCACGCTGGCCTGTGAGGCTTTACTAGTTGGTACAGGGGCGGCAGAACTCGTGCTGGCAGTTGCAGAATCGGTTGGGGCAGAGCTGCTTGAGTTCGCACCTTTATTTGAATCACAACCTGCAAATATAGTCGGTAGCAATAGACCGCAACCAACCGCCAAGGCTCCACGCAACACAATCCTACGTGGAAGGATTTCTTCTTCCATCATGCACTCTTCTTTTGATGAGACTTCATGAGTCTTGCCCTTAAACTGCTTCCAGTTGTTTTCAATGATATTCCAATTCATTTTCATTCCTTTCATTCGATGGTTACATAAACGTTACAAATACATACGTAAGCAACAGTTTTACTTGGTCTGACCCGATGCAACTTCTGACCGGGAAACCAAAGGGGGCGAAACAGGTCGCCTCACAATAGTTGACTTTAAAGAGACTCCTATTGCTTGTCTGTCTGGTAGCGCACAGACACCTCAGGCTATGCTGGATAAGATTTACTCTGTTGAATTGTCTTGAAAAGTTCATATTTAGGAGAAATATCATGGATCAATATCGCCATCATGTGTCAGGAATTTTTGCCAATCGCATAGAAGCTGGAAGCACTTTAGATAAACTCGTCGAACAAGGTCTGCCACGCGAGCGACTGCAGATTTTCGAATCTAACTCAGCGTTACCTGCTGCCACACAACAAGCAAAGAGCAATGAAGTTCTGAAGGATATGGTAGTAGACGGTACAATCGGAGCTACAGTTGGTACTGGCATTGGTGCGCTAGCAGAAGTGGCATTAGTTGCGGCAAACGTTAGTCTGTTCATCGCCAGCCCTCTGATCGCTCCCTTAGCACTACTTGGCTGGGGTGCCAGTCTTGGCGGAATGGCAGGTGCAACAGTTGGTGCCAAGATCGGCTCCGAAAAAAAAGAAGGATGGTTTTCTGACTTAGTCAAAGATGCAATATCAAACGGCCAAGTGGTTCTGGTGGCAGAGACTAGAACAAAACAGGAAACAAAAATCGCTCGGGAAGTTGTCCAAACTTCAGTTGGTAACTACAAGGATGTCAATACGGCATGAACTTGATTGTCTTACAGACTTACAAAGTGCTTTGTTTGCAACCATCTCAACTTGAATAAATCGTGAGAGATTTCACTATGCATAGTGTTAAAACTACCAACTTGGATTCATTAAACATATTGAGTGGTCTAAATTCCGATTGCAGAACTTAGCATACAGTAATTTTAAAAGTACCTTTTACTATTAAAATTTTAATTCAAAACTAACCAGCTCTAAAGCAGTCACTAAGCAACCTACATTAACAATCCGTTACTGACCTTGGTATGATGTTCGGTGACATGCGAATATTGTTAATCAAATACCTGTTTTATTTCGCCAATCAATATTACATTAGCGGGCAAACTGCAGTAAAATTTTTAATGACTTGCCGTCCGCTAAATCGGACCCAGCTCATGATATAAGCAGTGCAAAATAGGAAAAAATTACCGTATGAACTCCCAGAAAAGCCTAATCCTCGTTCCATTTGCTTCTGATGGTTCTTGCTTCAATCCATCATTACGTTGCCCAGAATCTGGAACATATACTGTTGGGGAAAATGGTAAAGAAATAACATTTGATAATTTTGACGCTACGCTAGAACACATCAAGATGATGTATACGCCTAGATGGCGGCGCCCAAACGCAACTGGTGATTGGGAGATTGTTTCAGCAGTTAGATGGGAATTACTACCTAAGAAGTACTAGGCCGGCCAGATTGAAAATGTCCATTTTTTGACTGTGAGTTGACCTATGTCTTCCAAATCAAGTTGCTCCAAAGCAGACTTTCACTAACAAAAATAGAAAATCAAGATAAACTGGAATTTTCAATCCCGTCCTTTCGAGTCAACTCAATCACAAGCTATTCGGGTACCCATTCATTAAAAATCGTTCTAAATTGGGTCTGACGTCGAATCCAGCCATTTTCTAAAACCCAATGCGGCAATTCGGTTTTTAGTTTAGCTTCAACCTTCTGGTTCTGAATATACCTTGCTAGATGACATACGTGTACCTTTCATCAATATGATTGATTCACACCAAGGCTACTTTGCATTAAAAGTGGCAAATTCAAGCCTTGTTCAAATAAACCATAATCCAATTTATTGACTATCCAGGTTTGGTGATTACCGATGAAAAAATCAGCAAAAGCATCATCAATCAAGTTATCCTGTTGCAAGTTTTGCTGAGAAACATTAGCTGGTTCTAGACATGACTCTGGCTTTAGATATGACTCAAGTGATTTTGACTTTACTAAAACCAGATGCTCCGCACCAATTTTATTTGCCAGCCAAGCACTTATACTATCCGACGTTACTTGCCAGTTTCTGGGCACGCCATCATCCGCTAACACCATTCTACTTGGCAGCCATACGATACAGCGGTGCTGCCAGCCTCTTTCAGCGATTTCAAGCTCACTACTCGCTGTAACGAGCTTGGTATTTATTCCAGCTAACAACAAGCCAAATTGATCCATCGCCAACAGCGCAAGCTCGTGCGCAACGACATCACTCACTTTGGTGCGCTGCTGCGCTTCGCGTACCGCATCAGCAAATAAACCGCCACCTGGCACAATCAGTACTTTTCCATCACTGATTTTCACTAGCGTGTCTAACCAGCGCGGCAGTTCTGGCGAACCCAATAAACTACCGCCTAATTTCACTATCCACATAGGATGTCCTTTGACACGGCTTTTACTAACATCATGGTTTAGAAAAAAATTTCAGCATTTTCAATAAACTTGAGGCTTTATCCAATGTTTCAGCATACTCTTTTTCAAGATCGGAGTCGGCAACAATGCCACCCCCAGCATAAAAACTAAGCTCGCCATCAGCATCGTCATTCGCAACATAAACCGCTGTGCGTATCGCGATGTTAGTGTCCATATTGCCATCAAAACCGATATAACCAATCGCACCGCAATAAACACCGCGCCGATGTGGCTCTAATGCTTCAATAATCTGCATCGCTCTCAACTTAGGCGCGCCGGTAATTGACCCACCCGGAAAGCAGCCACGCAACAAATCAATGGCGGTTTTTGAGTCTTGCAGCTCACCCGTCACGATACTCACTAAATGATGTACATTAGCAAAACTTTGCAGCTGAAATAATTGATCGGCCTTCACCGAGCCAATTTTGCAATTTTTGCTAATATCGTTACGCAATAAATCCACAATCATTAAGTTTTCAGCTTTGTCTTTAATGCTGGATTGCAATTCGTTTGCATAAGCAACATCTTGCACGGCATCATCAGCACGCGGTCTGGTGCCTTTAATCGGCCGTGTTTCTACATGTCTATCCACCACTTGTAAAAAACGCTCCGGCGAGCCGGAAACAACCTGCAAAGCGCCTAAATTCATATATGCCATAAATGGTGCGGGGCTAATTTCTCTTAATTTTTGATAAGCCAGCCAAGCATTGCCGCGCGCCGTGGCAGAAAAACGCTGCGCCAGATTCACTTGGTAGCAATCCCCTTCATGAATATAGTGCTGAATAGCATTAAAAGCCTTTTCATAGACTTGTTTATCCATATTTGACGTCACGGCAGAAGTTACTTCAAAATTCAAAGGCGCGGATTGCGGCGTGGCATCAGGCGCATCAAACAGTGCGCATAACTCAAGCCAATGCTCTCGCGTTTTATAATCAAAGCCATGAGATACCAAACGTGCCGTTTTATTCCGATGGTCAACCACCACGGCCCAGTCGTAAATTCCAACCTGCAACTGTGGAATTTCATCAGAAGTTGGTTTAATGCTATCAGTCGCTTTACTGACCAGTTTTTCTAAACGCCGCATTAAATCATAGCCGAAATAACCGACCGCTCCGCCGGTAAAGGGTAAATCGCATGACTCAGAAATAGTGGACTTGGGCTGATATTGCGCTAACGCATCTTTAATCAGCTGAAATGGGTCTTGTGTTGAGGTTTGTAATAAGCCATGTTCACAGATAGTGGTCAACTCATCATTGGTGGAAAAAGTAAGGAACGGATCAGCCACCAAAATATCATAACGGCCGTATTGGCTGCCAGGCTTGCCAGTTAAAGGGTTAATCAACTGACCGCTATCGAAAAACATCGCCCATGGTCGATGTGCGATACGCGTAAATAACCTTGCGCTATCGGTATGATAGGTTAACGGATGCTGCAACAAACTCATGACTTAAGCCCTAATCCAGCCACGGCATAAGCAGGAAAACACACTTGAGCCATGTTTTTTATTGCATAGTTTTCTGCATGGATAAAATCACCTACAGAAACGTATTTAAGCCCGAGTTGTTTTGCTAGTTCAAGCACCATGAATTCACCCGCCCCTGCACCGATGAGGTGCAAGTTCTCACAATCTTCCAGTCTTGATATCTGAGTCAACACGGCTTGTTTAATAAGATTAAGCTGCGCCTGCTTAAACGCACCAGCTAAATTCCGCCAAGCTGATAATTGTGCACATTGCGCATCTTGCCCAATCATTCGTGCAATACGTCGCGCACTGGCCTCGATACTTTTTTCTGCCCCGTCTGCGGTTTCTGTCATATTTTCTGCCGGTGCTAAATCACCAGTGAGTGTATAAACATCCGCAGTGGTTGCAAAATGTTCTGCAGCAACATTAACCTGCTGCCCAGCATAAGGAATTTTTTGTGCCAAGGCCATCAGTGGCGTCCGCACTACCCCCGTGTAAACCAATTCATCATATTGCATCCGTGTAGCGTCGTTAAAACCACGCACTTGTGTCCTACCACCTTTGACCAAGGCAATATCTGTGGTTGTGCTGCCCATGTCGATAAATAAAGCCTGCTCCACGTTATGCGCTATGTGTTGCACACTTGCCAACCAATTCATCGAAGCGATCTCCGCGCTATGAGGCTCAACAGCTTCGATGCCCACAACGCCCTGATTTCCCGCATAAAATCCCACAGTGCAAGATGGGGTTTGACTCGATAATTTTTGGGCTACAAACTGTGCAATCTGCACCACACCTGCATGCCGATTAGGGAAAATATCCGCAAGCTCACCGGTCATTGTCACGACATGTTTTTCAGCATTAAATTCATGCAAAATAACGTCCATTGCTAGGTCAAGCTCATGCAAACCACGCCATAAAGGACAATACACCTGGCTTACAGCCAACACATATCCAGCGGCATCTAGCAGCACCGCTTTTAGATGAGCGCCACCAATATCCCAGCCTATCACTGTTTGTATGCGAGTGTGTTGAGTCATAACTGAATTTCGACCTGCTTTCTGGCTAACACTGGCATTTCAAATTTATCATTCAACACGCAATCCAGTATGAGTTTGGCTGGATTGTAATTTAACGCTTCGTGTAAGCCGATATAGCTTGTTGTTAAGCGCGGATTAATTTCAAGCGCATAAATTTTATCGTTATTTTCAACATCCACAATCACATCTACACCCACATAACCCAAGGCATCAGGCAACATTTTAGCGATTTTTCTGGCAATGGTTTCAAAACGTTGCCAATAAGTCAGCATGCCATTTACGGTAATCCCCGTTAGCTTAAATTGGTTACCATCACAGGCAATATGTTGTTGGTTGCAACTTAATAGCCAGGCTTTTCCATCACGGCACAACATTGAGAAACTAGCTGCGACCCCGCCCTGATAAGGCTGCGCCAGATAGTTTAGATAACGACTATCCTCGGTTACCCAAAGCTTTAAATGATCAAGAGAATCAAAAATCCGAATACCGTCACAACCCGCACCATCCTCAGGTTTAGCTACCCATTGACCTATATTTTGTTTGAGTAATGTCTCATAACAATCTGGCAGATTCAAGTCTTCACCTGCATACACCGGCAAGGTAAAAATTTGTGCGGCCTGCATCGCTTCAAAACATAAGGATTTACTGGTGGATGTCAATGTGGCATCAAAACCACAGCCTAATAATAGCGCATCACTTTTTTGTGCCTCAGCCTTTAAGCAGTGTTCTGTTAACTCGAGCAATACACCGTTAGTTTCAGGCGCAATCAACCAAACAAAATCCGCTTGCTTGAGTGCTTTTTTAAACACCTTGTCGAAATCACCCACAGCTACGGCCATACTGTTCTGGGCATATTCAGATGGCGCCAATCGCGCATCATGCATCGTGATCAATTGGTATTGCTTCAGCACGTTTAGATCTCGCAGCAAGGCATCGCGCATCAGCGTACCCTCTTTAACTAAAGACTCAGGCAATGGCTCAGCACTAAGCCCGCCACCAGTGATAAACTCACATACTAATAATTTTTTAAGCGGTTCGATGATGCAAGTAATCCCGGTAATTGATTTATTAAATGGCGTAGTCGTGCATGCAAAAAAAGGTGACCGTCAACATTACCAAGCCATGCAGTCATCGCTCACAACATCCAGCCAACCAGTGGATATCGTTGCCGCTTTGCTTGACTTACACCCTTTTGAGCAACTCAACATTGCCGACCTCAATGCCATACAAAAATTAGAAAAAAGCGACACGTCAAATTATAACGTGATTGAGTCCATCACCCAGCAATTCCCACACTTAAAGTTGTGGGTAGACGCTGGCGTCAGTAATAATATCGAACTCAATATCTGGCAAAAACTTGATGTTCGCCTGGTATTAGGCAGTGAGAATTTTGCACATTTAAGCAATTTTACATCGCTCGATCGTGACAATGACTTTGTACTGTCACTAGACTTTATGCCGCAAGGCTACCAAGGGCCTATTGAACTATTGTCACAGCATGAATACTGGCCGGAAGACGTAATCGTGATGTCGCTTGAGAACGTTGGCGCAAACCAAGGCGTCAATTCAGAATTATTAAAAGAAATTGTAGGTAAAGCCAATGGTTGTAATATCTTTGCAGCCGGAGGCGTCAGAGGCAGTGAAGATCTTGCAATGCTGAAAAACATAGGGGTACATGGTGCATTAATTGCCACTGCATTGCACCAAGGCCAACTGTCAAAACAAGAATTAAACAAAACAAAAACAGAGCACTGATGAATAAACACTGGGATATTTTTTGCAAAATTGTCGACAACTTTGGCGACATTGGGGTGTGCTGGCGCCTAGCAAGGCAATTGCAGGCTGAACATGGTTTACAGGTACGGCTTTGGATAGATGACCTAACCGTTGCTAAACAACTTATTCCAACCCTGGATATAACCCTGCCAACGCAAGTCATACAAAACATTTCTATCAACTTCTGGCCTGCAGACACTGTTTTTAACGAGTCTGCCGATGTTGTTATCGAAGCATTTAGCTGTGGGTTGCCTGCCGCGTATTTATCTAAAATGCGTGCCCGTACAGTTTGGATTAACTTAGAATACTTATCGGCTGAAACTTGGGTTGACAGCTTTCATGCAGGAAACTCAAAACAAGGCGATTTAACCCGACATTTTTTCTTTCCAGGCTTTACACCATTGACTGGCGGCCTTCTGCGTGAGCATGACATTGTTACAAATAATCAACTACTTGCAAGCTGCAGACCATTACAACATCAATTTATAGACCAACTTAACCTAGAGCATAACAACAGACTAAAAATATCTCTATTCTGTTACCCACATGCACCGGTTCACGCCTTACTTGGCGCAATGGCAAACGCCAATCAACCCACTGACTGTTACGTACCTGCCGGCAGTATACTGCCCACCATCGCTGGCTTTTTTGGCAAAAATTCAATTGTTGCAGGTGAAATACTCACCCACCAAAATCTAAATTTACATGTGTTACCCTTTTTAAGCCAAGCGGATTACGACAAGTTACTGGTGATATGCGACATCAACTTTGTCCGTGGTGAAGATAGCTGGGTGCGTGCAATCTGGGCAGGAAAACCTTTTATCTGGCAACCTTATCTGCAATCAGAACAAACACATATCACTAAGCTGAAGGCATTCTTAGCATTGTTTTACGATAGCTTCGACAACACCAGCAAACAATCATCCTATGATGTTCATTTAGCTTGGGTAGGGAACGATATTTCAACAGATATCTGGCAACACTATTTGAATAATCTAGCATCCCTTAAAGCATTGACTTTGCAACAGTCACATACCCTCGCAACACAAGCAGACTTAGCGACTAAGTTAGTGATTTTTAGTGAGAAAATCATCGAAAATATCGTGAAAAATAAGGTATAATGCGCGGTTTTACGCATACACCCTTTTAATTTGTAAGGCAACCTATGAAAACAGCACAAGAACTCCGCGCCGGTAACGTGATTATGGTCGGCGACGAACCATTAGTCGTAATTAAGGCAGAATACAATAAATCAGGTCGCACGACAGCGGTCGTGAAGATGAAGTTTAAAAACCTACTCACAGAAACACCAAGCGAGAGCATCTATGGCGCTGGCGACAAGTTTGAAGTCATTGTGCTTGAGAAAAAAGAAGTGACTTACTCTTATTTTTCCGATCCAACCTATGTGTTTATGGATGCAGATTATAACCAATACGATGTTGACGCAGAGTTTATGGAAGACGCATTACCCTACTTGGAAGATAGCATGCCAGCTGATTTGCGTTTTTACAATGAAAAAGCTATTTCAGTCGAATTACCTACCACAGTGGTGCGCGAAATCACTTATACCGAGCCAGCCGTTAAAGGCGACACCTCAGGCAAAGTAATGAAACCGGCTAAAATCGCCACTGGCTTTGAGCTACCAGTGCCTTTATTTTGTGCGCAAGGCGACAAAATCGAAATCGATACACGCACTGGTGAATATCGCAACCGTGTCATGAAATAATTTTTTGCTTTTTAATTAGCAAAATTTAAAAAGGGGAGCCACTAGCTCCCTTTTTTTATGCCTAAAAAAACTGAATTAGCGTTAAGATAGCAAATCATAAAAAATAAAAACCCGCTAGGAGCGTATATGAACGACAAACAATTGGTCGCGCTACAAGCTGCAAAATATGTAAAAAATGGCATGCTGGTTGGTTTAGGCACCGGTTCTACCGCCAATTACTTTATTGAAGAACTCGCACGTTTAACCCGTGATGAGGGCTTGAAATTCACCACCGTTGCCAGCTCAACAATTAGCGCACAAAAAGCACAATCGTTACAGTTACCCATCGTTGCACTGGAACATATTAACTCTATTGATTTATATGTTGATGGCGCCGATGAAATCACTCCAGGTAAAACCTTGCTCAAAGGTCGTGGCAGTGATTTAGTCAAAGAAAAGCTGCTCGCAAAAGCAGCGGCACAGCTTATCGTGGTAGCCGATGCCAGCAAGCTGGTGAGTCATATCGGTCAAAACTTTCCGATTCCAATTGAAGTCATCCCATTCGCCTGGCAACTGGCAAAAAAAAGCCTTGAAGCATTCGGTGGCGTGGGTGAGCTTCGACCGAACGCAGCTAAAGACGGCTTTTGGATTACCTCACATGGCAGCTACGTGCTAGATATGCAGTTTGATAAAAACCTGGATGCCAGCACCTTAAATGCACTGATCAACAATACTCCGGGAGTGATTGAACACGGTATTTTCTGTGGGCTTACTGGTGTAGTGCTCATTGCTGATAACGGCACGGTAAGCGAGTATTAAGCACGGTGCGCACCTCTCACAGACACAACACACGATGCGTTTATTGCTAATTTCATTACTTGTTTTTTTAACGGTGGCCTGCAAGCCAACTGAACACAATAATGAGCCTCCGTTAATTGACCCCAACAAAAAAGAAATAGTTTTTGTCACACACAACGGTCCTTCTACCTATTATCTGGATGGTGAAAATCAACCAGCTGGCTTTGA
This sequence comes from Methylotenera sp., assembly GCA_030655015.1. GTDB lineage: Bacteria > Pseudomonadota > Gammaproteobacteria > Burkholderiales > Methylophilaceae > Methylotenera. Next base: position 16,591 of record JAURWJ010000051.1, read on the forward strand.
ATATGATTTGGCCACTTTGTTTGTAAAAGAATATGCCCCTGACTACCAAATCAGATTTTTGCTAGTCAATAGTATTAGTGATGTCATCCCGAGCCTGCTCAAGGGTCAAGCTCATATCGCGGCGGCAAATTTATCTGTGACGCATATTCGTGAGCAACTGGTTTTATTCTCAAAACCGTATCAAGAAACACAGCAACAATTGATTTTTAACCATGAAATCAATAAAAAACCAAAAAACCTTGCTGCCATTGTCGATAAAAAAATCGTAGTCCCCGCAGGCACTAGCTATGTAGAACGATTGGTAGCGTTACAGCAAAAGCAGCCCACACTAAAATGGCGAGAGGCGTATCACACTAACTCAGAAGCTTTGTTAGAAGAAGTTGCCGATGGCATGTTGGATTTCACGATTGTCGATAGCCATTTAGTATCAATCATGCAGAACTATCACCCTAATTTGTCAGTGGCCATGCCTGTAGGCGCAAGCGACAAAATTGCATGGGCAATGTCCAAGAACACGGATCCGCAACTTGTCAAAAAAGTGAACGCTTTTATTGATAGAATTCACAAAGATGGCACATTGCGTAATTTAATAGATCGCTATTACGGTAGCTCAAAACGCTTAAACACGTTAGACATTACCACGTTCTTAGCGCGTAGCAATACGCTTTTACCTAAATACATCCATTTGTTTAAACAAGCACAAGAACTCACAGGCATAGAGTGGCGATTACTGGCGGCAATGAGCTATCGTGAATCACATTGGGATACTTTTAACACATCTCCCACTGGGGTACGCGGCTTAATGATGCTCACAGAAAGCACGGCCGACTTAATGGGGGTGACTGACAGGCTGGATCCTAAACAAAGTATTCCTGCAGGCGCACAATATATTCTCAAACTCAAAAATACCCTACCAGACCGCATTCCTGAGCCAGATCGAACTTACTTGGCACTGGCCGCTTACAACATCGGCTATGCACATGTTGAAGATGCGCGTGTGCTTGCCGCGCGCCAAAACCTTAACCCGGACCGCTGGGCAGATGTTAAAAAAACACTGGTACTGCTTAACAATCCGGAGTATTACACCACTGTTAAATACGGTTACGCCAGTGGTGGCGCGCCCGTGATCTTTGTCGAGTCAGTCCGCAGCTATCAACGTATTTTAGAGCGTTACCAGCCTAGCCATACCCCTGATTTCAACAACTTCAGGGTTGCGCGGACTGAATAAAGATATAGTCATCCCTTCGACAGGTGGTTCCTGAGCTTGCCGAAGGACTCAGGGAACGGTACTTCCTAAACTTGTCGAAGGAACTACCTTTTAATCACCTCAAGATTATTCATATAAGGCCTTAACACCGCTGGCACCGTCACACTGCCATCTGCATTTTGATAGTTCTCCAGCACGGCTACCAAAGTGCGTCCTACCGCTAAACCAGAGCCATTCAAAGTATGCACTAACTCAGGCTTGCCGTTTTCATTGCGAAAACGCGCTTGCAAACGACGTGCTTGAAACGCCTCGCAATTTGAAACTGAAGATATTTCACGATAAGTATTCTGTGCCGGTAACCAGACTTCCAAGTCGTAAGTTTTAGCCGCACCAAAACCCATATCACCGGTACAAAGTGAAACCACGCGATAAGGTAATTCGAGTGCTTTGAGAATGTTTTCCGCATGCCCAACCATTTGTTCCAACGCTTCATAGCTTTTTTCAGGGTGTACAATCTGCACCATTTCAACTTTATCAAACTGGTGCTGGCGTATCATGCCTTTGGTATCACGTCCGTAAGAACCAGCCTCAGAGCGGAAGCAAGGCGTATGCGCAGTGAGCTTGATAGGCAAGGATTCTAATGGCACGATTTCATCGCGCACGGTGTTGGTGAGTGTTACTTCAGAGGTTGGGATTAAATACAACTTGCTGTCGTTGTGGGACAAAGAGAATAGATCCTCTTCAAACTTGGGCAACTGACCAGTGCCAGTCAGCGTTTCGGCGTTTACCAAATATGGCGTATAACACTCTTCATAGCCATGCTGTTCTGTTTGCGTATCTAACATAAACTGCGCCAGCGCACGATGCAGCTTTGCAATCTGCCCGCGCATCAAAGTAAAACGTGCACCTGAAAGCTCGATCCCTGTTTCAAAATCCAAACCCAATGGCGTACCCACATCGGTATGGTCTTTGATTTCAAAATCAAAGCTGCGTGGCGTGCCTATTTTACGTACTTCCACATTATCAGTTTCAGACTGCCCTAATGGCACACTCTCATGCGGCAAGTTAGGCACATTCAGCAACAGGCTTTGTAACTCCGTTTGCAGTTCGCCCAAACGCGCTTCATCGGCTTTCAATTGTTCGCCCAAACCTGCAACTTCAGCCATGATGACGCTGACATCTTCACCTTTAGATTTAGCAAAGCCAATCTGCTTAGAAGTATTGTTACGTTTGGCTTGTAGGTCTTGCGTGCGTGTTTGCACGGTTTTGCGTTCGGTTTCCAAAGCGGTGAATTTTTCTGCATCAAACGCAAAACCACGTTTCGCTAATTGCTCTACTACGCCACCTAAATCATTTCTTAATGCTTGAATATCTAACATGTGTATTCCTAAATTTTATTTTTTTGCTTTTTTAGTCAATTCGCGCTTATCCAACTCACGCAAGTGCGCTAATTTTTCCGTAATTTTACCTTCTAAGCCGCGTGGC
>JAURWJ010000072.1 GCA_030655015.1 Methylotenera sp.
AGATAAGCCTAACTCGTTAAAGTTAAGTGATGTTGTTGTTTCAATAGTCAAAGTAATGCTCCAGCTTGAGTTTAAGCCGACCTATTACTTGTTTATGAAGCAACACCAATCGAGGTAGGCAATTTTAATAATCATTCATTAAGTGATTTTAGAAATCAGAAAGACTAAGGTAAAGAGACCGCTACGCAGATTGGTTGGCGCAGGGAAACTGCATTATACGGTAGATTTTAATTAAAGCTAGCTTTGTATTCTCTAGCGAGAGAGCCCTACGCAAAGACCTTCGGCAACCTAAAAATACATACCCTGATAAGCCCACATCGATATTAGCGTGTGTGGCTATGTCGCCAAGCCCAGGGTGGCATTGGTTTTTTTTCTTTCCACAAGCCTATCTTCTTTTGGCGTGCAATGGCATGTGCGTTAAATGTAGCGCGGTTATTAGAGTATTTTGTATTGTGCCAAGCTAAACCATGATTGACTAAATAAAGCGCTGCATCAACACCATTGCATTTTAGTTTTCCTAATGATCGATTGTATTTGTCAGTGCCGACTATTTGCGCGGTAACCCTGATTTTGTCGCCCTTGCAAAGTTTGGTCAGGGCGCGACGTGATTTTTGACCATAAGCTTGATTGCGCTCAGGCGCATCGATGTCAGTGAGGCGTAATTTGAGTTTTACTGTGGAATTTTTTAATTCAACGGTGTCACCATCATAGACATGATTCACGATGTAACGGTTATTCGCCTGACTCGCCGTGGCTAGCAGTAACAATAATCCTGCAATAACAAGGCGCGCAAAAGTCACTTGCAACAATACTTATAGCGCCACCTTATAGCGCCTTTAGTGGTGACCATGCTCGTGTTCGTGACCATGTTCGCGGTCAAGCAGGCTGTAATAGTTTGAGGGCTCAAGTATGGTGGGGATAGGTTCTAGCTCGGCATTGGGATGATCTTTGCTGTAATGCAAGCCGCGACTTTCTTTGCGTTCCATGGCACTTTTAACGATAAGTTCAGCGACTTGCAGCAAGTTGCGTAGCTCAATTAAGTCATTGCTGATTCTGAAGTTACTGTAAAACTCATGTACTTCATCACGCAACATGTGAATACGGCGCAACGCGCGGCTCAGGCGTTTATCGGTGCGCACAATGCCCACGTAGTTCCACATAAAGCGGCGTAACTCATCCCAGGTATGCGTGATGAGTACTTCTTCATCAGCATCTGTCACGCGGCTTTCATCCCAGTAGGGGAGCGTAGGCATTACCGTGTCTGGTTGGCTTAGAATATCCTCTGCTGCGGCTTGGCCAAATACTAAACATTCAAGCAAGGAATTGCTGGCAAGGCGATTAGCGCCATGCAAACCCGTACAAGCAGTTTCACCAATTGCGTAAAGGTTGTTAATGTCGGTACGGCCTTTATCGTCCGTCATCACGCCGCCGCAAGTGTAATGTGCAGCCGGCACAACTGGAATCGGCGTTTTGCTGATATCAATCCCCAACTCCAAACAGCGGCGATAAATGTTAGGAAAGTGTTCTTGAATAAATGCCAAGGATTTGTGTGAAATATCTAGGTAAACACAATCCAGGCCGCGTTTTTTCATTTCAAAGTCAATCGCACGCGCGACGACATCGCGTGGGGCCAGCTCTTCTCTTGGATCGTGTTCAGGCATAAATCTGGTGCCGTCTGGTAGTTTTAATAAACCACCTTCACCGCGGACTGCTTCAGAAATTAAAAAAGATTTAGCATGCGGGTGGAACAAGCAAGTGGGGTGAAATTGAATAAATTCCATATTGGCAACACGGCAGCCCGCCCGCCACGCCATGGCTATGCCATCGCCAGTACTGATGTCCGGGTTGGTGGTGTAAAGATACACCTTACCTGCACCGCCAGTAGCCAATACGGTATTGGGTGCGCCGATGGTAATGACTTTTCCGGTGCTGTTATCAAGCACATAAGCGCCCAAACAGGCATTATTGTTAGAAAGTTGTGAGTACATGTCCTTGACTTTGCGCGTGGTAATTAAGTCCACAGCAATATGATCTTCGAGCAAGGTGATATTCGGGTGCTGACGTACTTTTTCAGCGAGTGTGGTTTGTACCGCATGGCCAGTGGCGTCGGCTGCGTGGATAACGCGGCGCTGGCTGTGGCCACCTTCACGCGTTAAATGATAAGCACTGTTATCTTGCTCACGCGTAAAGCTGACGCCTTGTTCAATCAGCCATTCTACGGTTTCTTTGCCATGCTCAACGACCATTTGAGTAACCGCACTATCGCACAAGCCGGCGCCAGCAATTAAGGTGTCTTGAATATGCGCTTCAATGGAGTCGTTGTCATTCAGCACTGCGGCGATACCGCCTTGTGCCCAGTTACTGGCAGTGTCGTTAATCTTACGTTTGCTGACCAGGCATATTTTTTTATGCGTAGCAGTGCGTAGCGCAAGCGATAAGCCCGCTAGCCCGCTACCGATAATAAGAACGTCATATTGCTGCATGATTCGGGTCTATAGGTAAGTAATTGTTGAGAGTTGAGGCTAATGAACTTATAAGAGTGTATCGCGGTCATTACAAAAGGCAATAGCAATTGCTTAACAAACTTAATTTAACGCTTAAATACTATATTCGTGGTAATTAGTAAGGGGACAAAAGTGATGATACGACCCAGTAAAATTCAAGAATTAGCGCAATTTAGCTTCATTCAACCTGTAGCCCAAGGTTATACTTACGTCAGTGACAAACAGATAAGTAAAACTCAACTTGAGACTTCAGTACATGAGCCTACTAGGCCTACAGGAAATTTAATTGCAGTGACCACTACACCCACACATGGTAATCGTGAGATAGATCATGAGCTCGTATTGCGCGCACAGCGTGGCGATAAACGAGCTTTTGGTTTATTGGTGGATAAGTATCAGCGCAAATTGTGGCGCTTATTATCACGTATGATTCGTGATCAATCCGAGATAGAAGACGTGGTGCAAGAGTCTTTTATTAAGGCCTACCGTGCGTTACCTAATTTTCGTGGTGATAGCGCGTTTTATACATGGTTGTATCGTATTGGTATCAATACGGCAAAAAACCACTTGGTTTCATTAGGGCGCAGACCTACGGTCAGTACCGATATTGAAATTGACGATGCTGAGAACTTTGATAGTGGTGATGAGTTGCGCACGACAGAAACGCCAGAAACCAGCTTGATGACCAAGCAAATTGCACAAACGGTTAATGATACGGTGGAAAGCTTGCCAGAGGAGCTGCGTACAGCCATTACCTTGCGTGAAATTGAGGGTTTGAGCTACGAGGAAATTGCAACCGTGATGAGCTGCCCAATCGGTACAGTGCGCTCACGTATTTTTAGAGCGCGCGAAACCATCGCCCTTAAATTAAGACCGTTGTTAGATACGCCAGATAATAAGCGTTGGTAATAGGGAACATGTAAAAGATGAATGTATGCGTTTTAGGAGTAAGTAATGACTGAACAAATATCTGCTTTAATGGATGATGAGTTGGCAATTGAAGATGCGGCTCACATTTTTACATCCATGCAATCTAATCAGCCAGCAGCTGAGACATGGCGTCAATATCATTTAATTGGCGATGTCATGCGAGACGGCGAATCGTTTAGCCCGTATTTCAAACAGAACTTGATGCAAAAACTGGAGCTCGAGCCAACGGTATTAGCGCCCAATGCGATACAAGCTCAAGTGAGCAAGATCGACCAATTGAAAAGTAAATTACCTGCTACGTGGTCAATTGCTGCATCTTTTGCAGCGGTGGTCGTGGTCGGCTGGATGGCGATGCAGGTGCAAACCCAACCCAACAGTGAGTTCGAGCCTATTGCAGTCGCCGAAATTGAGCCGTCTGAACAGTCAATCCCAGCTGAATATTTGATGGCTCACCAAGCATCAGCACCCTCTGCAAGTTCCTATTATATTCAGTCAGTGGGTTATTCGGAGTTATCTCGATGAAGTGTTCTGGTCTGGCTCGTCTTTTTGCCAGTTCAAGCCCGGCGCTAGTGTTGGGCGTTATTTTATGCATGAGCTTTAATGTGCAAGCCGCTACTGATGAAAATGAGTGGGATGTACTGCAGAAAGCTGCAGTAGCTGCGCGCGCGTTAAGTTATCAGGGTATTTTTGTTTGTCAAACAGCTCAGAAAACTAAATCAGTTCAAATTACCCATCTGTTTGATGGTAAACATGAATTTGCGCGCAACGTACTGTTAGATGGCTCTCCGCGTGAAGTGTTGAGTCAAGGTGGTGACTTGGTTATTTATAACCCTAAAAATGAAAAAATTGTGATAGAAAAACGGCGTGGACAGAATATGTTTCCCGCTGTATTACCCGTAAATTTAGAGGCGGTCAAAGAGAACTATTCACTACGCTCTGGTGCGCTAGAGCGCGTTGCCGGCCGTGAATCACAAGTGTTGATTTTAGAGCCAAAAGACGGATTAAGATACAGTTATCGGTTTTGGATAGATACTGAATATGGATTGCTATTAAAGTCGGTGATGTTTAATAGTCGTGATGAAATAATGGAGAGTATTGCCTTTAATCAGTTGGCGTTACTAAACAGTGTTGAGCTTGACTGGTTTTAACCTAAGATAGATCATAATAAAAATTATGAGATGGAAGATGAGCAGGTGGTGATTGCTGATAATGGTATGCCTGTAGATTGGGCTATCAAGGATTTACCTGCAGGTTACCGGAAAATAAATCAAATGACGCGTATGGTACAAGGTAAGTCTTACCCTGTTACCCATATTATATTTTCTGATGGATTGGCTTCGGTTTCTTTGTTTATTGAGCCAGCGCCTAAGGGTCATAAAGCTAAAATATTACTGAGTACGATGGGCAATACCAGTGTTTATGCCAACATCAATAAAGGGCATCTTGTCACCGTTGTAGGTGAAGTGCCTGAAGCGACTATTGTGCAAATTGCCAATGCTGTTGTGTTTAAAAAGTAATGCTAGTTCAAAGTAATGGTAGGTCATTGATATGATAGAAGAATATGCAGTTGTTATTGAGCGCGTAGATAACATAGCGCTGATCGAAATTGAAAGGCGCACCGCCTGTGGTTTGTGTGGTCAAAAACGCGGTTGTGGCAATGCAACTTGGGGAAAGTTACTTGGTCATAAAAGCCAAACAATTAGGGCTAAAAATGAAATTGGCGCTAAGGTAGGTGATAGCGTGGTGGTTGGGATAGATGAACACGCATTGTTAAGTACGGTGTTTTATCTTTATGTTGTGCCATTACTTAGCATGCTAATAGCCGCAGTTTTAGCAGACATCGCTTTTGACAATGAGTTTTATGTCATTTTGGCCGCAGCACTAGGTTTAGTCTCAGGTTTTTTGTGGGTAAAAGGGCATTTGCGGGGCTATGGTGACGCAGGCCATGTTTATAACCCGCAATATCAAGCGGTGGTTTTGCGGCAAGCGGAAGATGCATCCTTGTGTGAAAATGCGGCTGGTGCTAGTTGCAAAAATGCAAACAGTGATGATGCGACAAATAAAGACGTCAAAAATGAAGTTGATGTTGTGAAATTTCAAACTAAACGAGGTGAGTAAATGATAAAAAACTGGATTGCCGCAGTAGCTTTTAGCTTGATTTCTGTGGTTCATTTAAATAGTTATGCCAAAGATTTGCCGGATTTTACCGAGCTGGCTGAAACGCAAGGGCCTGCCGTGGTGAATATCAGTATCACACAAAGTATCCGCACTGCAAATGCAATGCCGTTCCCTGGTATGCCCGGTGATGAGCAAATGCAGGAGTTTTTTAAGCGATTTGGTATTCCAAACTTTCCAGGGCAAGGTGTTCCTGGTCAAAATGGTCAGCAGCCAGAGTATAAATCGCAGTCATTAGGTTCAGGCTTTATTATCAGCAGTGACGGTTATATTTTAACCAATGCACATGTGGTATCAGAAGCGGATGAAGTGATTGTTAAGCTATCAGATAAGCGTGAATTTAAAGCTAAAATTATCGGCGCTGATAAACGCACGGACGTGGCATTGGTGAAAATTGAAGCCACCGGTTTACCTAAAGTGACCACGGGCGACCCTGGTAAGCTTAAAGTGGGTGAGTGGGTGGCCGCAATCGGCTCACCATTTGGTTTGGAAAACACCATGACAGCGGGAATTGTGAGTGCAAAAGGTCGCGCACTACCTCAAGAAAACTTCGTGCCGTTTATTCAAACAGATGTGGCGATTAATCCGGGTAACTCGGGTGGCCCTTTGTTTAATTTGGCGGGCGAAGTGGTTGGCATTAACTCGCAAATTTATAGCCGCAGCGGAGGCTCAATGGGTTTGTCATTCGCGATTCCTATTGATGTCGCCCTTGATATTTCTAATCAATTAAAAACGTCTGGAAAAATCACCCGTGGTTGGTTGGGTGTTGTGATTCAAGAGCTGAGTAAAGAGCTTGCCGAATCATTCGGTATGAAAAATACCAATGGCGCCTTGGTGGCAGCGGTTGAAAAAAATGGTCCAGCTGATAAAGGTGGTCTTGAGGCTGGGGATGTCATCACCAAATTTGATGGCAAGGTGATTATGACTTCATCTGATTTACCGCGTGCGGTAGGTGCAGCTAAGCCTGGCAAGGTCGCCATCGTTGATATTCTACGCAAGGGCAGTGAAAAATCACTCAAAATTAACATAGGTGAAATGCCAACCGACACCACTGAAGTCGCTCAGGCTAGCCAGCCCACGGCTAAGCCAGAACTAAACCGTATTGGGTTGGTGCTTAAAGAACTCACTGCACAACAAAAGAAAAAATTAAACGGCAAAAATGGGTTGTTGGTGATCGATGCGCAAGGTGCCGTAGCGCAAGCGGGCGTGCGGCGTGGTGACGTGGTGTTGGGACTTAATAACACTGAAGTGCAAAGCTTGGATCAGTTTAATAAACATTTGGCAAGTTTTGCGGTGGGTAAAACGGTTGCGTTGTTAGTGTTACGTGGTGAAAGCACACTTTACGTACCGATAAAAATACCAGCATCAAAGTAAACCTCTTTCATGCCAACACAGCAATCAATAGATGTTAATACTTTGAATTTGCTGTAAAATCCGACTAGTTCAACTTAACAACAAGGGCGCCAAGAGCGCCCTTGTTGTTAACAAACCACTATCAGTTGATGGTGGTTTGTTAAGTTGGTGCAGAAAAACTGCTGCCATTAACATAGTCAATCTTTAAAAAATACCATGAAAAACATTCGTAACTTCTCTATTATTGCCCACATTGATCACGGTAAATCTACGTTAGCTGATCGTATTATTCATCTATGCGGAGGCTTGGCTGACCGTGAGATGGAGGCGCAAGTGCTTGATTCCATGGATATCGAGCGTGAGCGCGGCATTACCATTAAAGCGCAAACAGCTGCGCTGAAGTATAAGGCTGATGATGGTCAAATTTACCATCTGAATTTGATTGATACCCCAGGTCATGTGGATTTTAGTTACGAGGTCAGCCGCTCACTTTCAGCCTGTGAAGGCGCATTGTTGGTGGTGGATGCCAGTCAGGGCGTAGAGGCGCAAAGCGTAGCCAATTGCTATACCGCGCTTGATTTAGGTGTAGAAGTTACTGCGGTACTTAATAAAATAGACCTGCCGTCTGCTGATCCCGAGCGCGTGATTCAAGAAATTGAAGACGTGATCGGTATTGATGCCACCGATGCCGTGCGTTGTTCTGCAAAAACTGGCTTAGGGGTACATGATGTGCTGGAGGCTGTGATTGCTAAAGTGCCACCTCCAGTCGGTAATATAGATGGACCTCTCAAGGCATTAGTCATTGATGCCTGGTTTGATAACTATGTCGGCGTAGTGATGTTGGTGCGCGTGATTGATGGCATACTTAAGCCGAAAGATAAAATCCGCTTAATGGCAACGGGTTCTGAGCATTTATGTGAGCAAGTGGGCGTGTTTACGCCAAAATCATTACAAAAAACATCACTGTCTGCAGGTGAGGTTGGCTTTATTATTGCGGGTATTAAAGAGCTTGCTGCGGCCAAGGTGGGCGACACTGTGACATTGGCAACAAAGCCTGCAGCTGAGGCGTTGGCTGGTTTTAAAGAGGTGAAGCCGCAGGTGTTTGCGGGGCTTTACCCAGTAGAATCCAATCAGTTTGAGGCATTACGTACCGCACTTGAAAAGCTTAGTTTAAATGACGCCTCTTTATTATTTGAACCTGAAAATTCGACCGCATTAGGGTTTGGATTCAGGTGTGGATTTTTAGGCTTGCTACACATGGAAATCGTACAGGAGCGCTTGGAGCGCGAGTACGATATGGATTTAATTACTACCGCGCCTACCGTTGTTTATGAGTTGTTGTTAAAAGACGGCACGGTGGTACAGATAGAAAACCCATCACGCTTACCAGAACCTTCACGCGTTGAAGAAACGCGCGAACCTGTGATTACCGTCAATTTGTTGATGCCGCAAGATTACGTTGGGCCAGTGATGACGCTATGTAACAACAAGCGTGGCATCCAAAAAAACATGCAATACATGGGGCGGCAAGTGATGCTGAGCTACGAAATGCCACTCAATGAAGTGGTGCTGGATTTCTTCGATAAATTAAAATCTGTATCACGCGGCTATGCGAGTATGGATTACGAGTTTTTAGAGTTCCGTGCGGCAGATTTAGTCAAACTTGATATTATGGTTAATGGCGAGCGCGTGGATGCACTTTCCATGATCGTACATCGATCAACCAGTGTGCATCGCGGGCGTGAAGTCGCCGCAAAAATGCGCGAGTTAATTCCACGCCAAATGTTTGATGTGGCGATTCAAGCCTCTATCGGCGCTAATATTATTGCGCGCGAAACCGTAAAAGCCATGCGTAAAAATGTGATTGCCAAATGTTATGGCGGTGATGTGTCACGTAAGCGTAAATTGCTAGACAAGCAAAAAGAAGGTAAAAAGCGCATGAAACAAGTGGGTAATGTAGAGATTCCACAAGAAGCATTCTTGGCCATTTTAAGAGTTGAAGATAAATAACCCTGAGCCTGTCGAAGGCGCTCCCTGAGCTTGTCGAAGGGCGTGAGTTTTACAAATTAGATAATGAGATAGGATACATCAACAATGATATTTGCATTATTCATGATTATGATACTGGTAATCACAGGGCTTATTTGGCTGTTTGATATTTTTGTACTTAGCAAAAAACGCCCAGCAGGCGCAGATGAACCGATTATGGTTGAGTACGCTAAAAGTTTCTTTCCGGTGATTTTAGTCGTGTTTTTCGTGCGCTCATTTATTGTCGAGCCGTTTAAAATTCCATCAGGCTCCATGATGCCAACGTTGTTAGCGGGTGATTTTATTTTGGTGAACAAATTTACTTATGGCTTGCGCGTACCTATTCTGAACAATACGTTTGTCGAGGTGAACCACCCTAAACGCGGTGATGTGTTCGTGTTTCATTATCCGCCAGAACCGTCGATTGATTATATTAAGCGTGTGGTTGGTTTGCCTGGAGATAAAATCCGTTATCAAAATAAAAGGTTAATAATTAATGGTCAGCCATTACTTGTGCAAAATGGTCGGGATTATGAGTATGTGATGTCTGGTCTAAATTTTATGACGGCCAAGCAATACACTGAGCAGTTAGGCGATGTAAAGCATGATATTTTGGTGCATGATGTCATCGGTAATTATGATGCAGATGCGATTGGTGCTAAATTTGCAAATGATGAGGAAATTGTAGTCCCTGCTGGACATTATTTAGCGATGGGTGATAATCGAGATAACAGTTCTGATAGTCGTGTTTGGGGTTTTGTGCCTGAAGGAAATTTAGTCGGTAAAGCGTTTTTTATCTGGATGAATTTTGATCAGGGTTCTAGAATAGGGTCTGTAATACGTTAATTTTTTATTGATACTAATCTGATTTAAGTGATGGAGATTAAAGTGCTTAATAGTTTAAATAATCGTAAAACTCAGGGTGGCGCTACCTTACTTGGAATGCTTATCGTAGGTGCTATGATCGTGTTTGTTGCGCTTATCGTGATGAAAATGGTGCCGGCCTATACTGAATATTTCTCAGTTAAACAAGCGCTTCAGGCGATGAAGCAAGAGTCACTAAGCACCATGAGTAAAAAAGAAATAACAGACTCTTTTGATCGCCGTGCATCAACGGGCTATATAGATGTGGTGAAAGGTGGCGACTTAACTATAGAAAAAAATGCGAGTGGCGATACGGTGGTGTCAGTTGAGTATCAGGTAGTTAAGCCTATTATCGGTAATGTCAGTGTGTTAATTGATTTTTCAGCAAGTAGTGATGGTAAGTAATCATCTTTTTCTATCCCACATCTTTAATATAGTACTTTTTTATACCACTAGGCATGATGCATTCAGACTTATCAAGACGTTTAAGCTATTCATTTGTAAATAAAAATTTGCTCACACAAGCCTTAACGCATCGTAGTTATGGTGCTCAAAATAATGAGCGTTTAGAGTTTTTAGGTGATGGCGCGCTTAATTTTATTATTGCAAATCAGCTCTATCAACGCTTTTCTAAAATTGCTGAGGGTGATTTAAGCCGCTTGCGGGCGCAAATGGTTAAAGAATCA
>JAURWJ010000055.1 GCA_030655015.1 Methylotenera sp.
ACCGCGTATTGCAACCCAACAATACCAACGTTAATTAATCCACCAATCACGATAAACCAAGCTAAAGTAATGGCGACTTTCTCCCAACCTAATTCACGGCGTAAATAACCGCCCAAAATAACCAGAAAGAAAGCCCAAACCACATATGACAGAATTAGCAAGGCATATTGATTTGAATGCAACATGCCTAGCATCCACTGCATACTGATGATTGCAGCTAACCCCAAGAAAATAAGCGCTATTTTTGGCACCTGAAATGACTGCCAGGAAGCCTTGTGTAATAACGGCAACATTGCCGCCAACCCTAAGGTTGCGGCTATCCACTCACCATAAAATGATGGAATGGGTAGACGATGATAAAGAACAACAAACGGCAACAAAAACATTAAGCCAATAAACATTAGGCTAATATAATTAAGATTTAAACAATGACAGTTGGCGTTATTTAAATTTAAACAACGGGTGATATTTTTTAACATGAAGTTCCGCGCAGTAAGTAAAAACAATTAAGTAAAAAGCTGTGCAGACTATGCAAATTTCATACCTGTAATTTTTAATCTATTTAATCAACGTACTGCGTATTTACTTTTAATTATTTACAAAAAAAATAAGCTGTAATCAACCACCAATTGGCTGTAATGAACCAAGTTTACAATATAGCTAATCATTTCAATAATGGCATGACAGCCCCTTCGACAAGCTCAGGGAACGGTATTTGTTGGCTGAGCTTGTCGAAGCCATGCCGCTGCACTTCAAATCCATAGCGCATGTTGCTTGGCCGTTGCCCTTCGACAAGCTCAGGGAACGCCTTTGACGGTGGTTACTGAGCTTGCCGATGGACTCAGGGAACGTGGATGACGATGGGGCTAGACATAAAAAAACCCAGCACAAGGGCTGGGTTTAAGTCATTCAACTGCAATTAGCAGCACTTGCCAGTTTACTGGCTTTAGTACTGATTATCAGCTGTCTGATAAAGCCGTTTAAGACTTATTAGTACCAGAACGTTTACGCTCGTTTTCTGTTAAAAAGCGTTTACGAATACGAATGGTTTTGGGTGTAATTTCTACCAATTCATCATCATCAATAAACTCAACTGCTGACTCTAGCGATATTGCGATAGGTGTAATTAAGCGCACCGCTTCATCTGTGCCTGATGAACGCACGTTGGTTAATTGTTTACCTTTAATCGGGTTCACTACCAAGTCGTTATCACGACTGTGAACACCAATCACCATACCTTCATACAACTTATCACCTGGTGATGAAAACATTTTACCGCGGTCTTGCAGCTTCCATAGCGCGTAGGCAACAGCCTCGCCATGTTCAGCTGAAATCAGTACACCATTACGACGGCCTGGCATATCTGCTTTTACTGGTGCGTATTCATCAAACACGTGACCCATTAAGCCGGTGCCGCGCGTCATGGTTAAAAATTCACCTTGGAAACCAATCAAACCACGTGCTGGAATACGGTATTCCAAACGTGTGCGGCCGTTACCGTCTGATTCCATATTTTGCATTTCACCACGGCGGCGACCTAACTCTTCCATGGCTGCACCTTGGTGCTCATCTTCCAAGTCAACCGTTAAAATTTCATACGGCTCACATTTTTGACCATTGATTTCACGGTAAACCACTTTTGGCTTGCCTACTGCCATTTCAAAACCTTCACGACGCATGTTTTCAAGCAAGATCGTTAAATGCAACTCACCACGACCAGAAACACGGAATACGTCAGCATCTTCAGTTTCATCTACACGCAAAGCCACGTTTACTAACAGTTCTTTAGTCAAACGGTCACGAATTTGACGGCTAGTGACAAATTTACCTTCAGTACCTGCCAATGGTGATGTGTTCACCATAAAGTCCATGGTCAAAGTTGGTTCATCTACGCCTAAATGCGGCAAGCCTTTTGGATTTTCACGATCGCACACGGTAAAGCCGATACCAATATCATCTAAACCAGAAATAATGACAATGTCGCCTGCTTCAGCTTCTTCAACTGGCACGCGCTCTAGGCCTTTAAAACCAAGCACTTGGTTAATTTTACCCACCGCGACTTGTTTATCTTCGTTCATAATCGTCACAGATTGACCTGTTTTGATTTTACCGTTGGTAATACGGCCAATGCCAAGGCGACCTGTATAAGTAGAGTAATCTAAGGCTGAAATTTGCAATTGTAGCGGTGCTTTACTATCACCAGCTGGACATGCAACATGGCTCACACCGGTGTCGAATAAGGCACGCATATTGTCACTGGGTGTATTCATATCTAACATGGCATAGCCATTGATGGCTGAGGCATAGACCACCGGAAAATCTAATTGCTCGTCTGTTGCGCCCAAGTTGGCAAACAAATCAAAAGTTTGGTTAACTACCCAGTCAGTACGCGCACCTGGACGATCTACCTTGTTAATCACTACGATTGGTTTTAAACCAAGAGCTAAAGCTTTTTTCGTTACAAAACGGGTTTGCGGCATTGGGCCTTCAACCGCATCCACTAACAATACTACGCCATCCACCATGCCTAAAACACGCTCAACCTCACCACCACAGTCCGCATGGCCTGGTGTGTCAACAATGTTAATGTGCGTACCTTCATAGGTAAGCGCAGTATTCTTTGCCAAAATGGTAATGCCACGTTCTTTTTCAATATCGCCACTGTCCATTACACGCTCAGAAACTGCTTGGTGAGATGAAAACGTGCCAGATTGTTGTAAAAGCTTATCCACCATAGTCGTTTTACCATGGTCAACGTGGGCGATAATTGCGATATTTCTTAAATTACGAGACAT
>JAURWJ010000076.1 GCA_030655015.1 Methylotenera sp.
GTTAGAAATGACGTAAAATCCGCGCCTTTCTGCTTTAAATTATTCACAAAGAGAACAAAGATTATGGTTATTATTCGTTTAGCTCGTGGTGGCGCGAAAAAAACTCCTTTCTACAACGTAGTTGTAGCTGATTCACGCAACCGTCGCGATGGCCGTTTTATTGAGCGCGTTGGTTTTTACAACCCATCTGCTAGCGCCGGTGCTGAAGGCTTACGTATTGACTTGGCTCGTGTTACACACTGGCAAAGCAATGGTGCGCAATTGTCAGATACCGTTGCACGCTTAGTTAAGTTTCACGCTAAAGGTCCTGAAGCTGCAATTGCTGCTAAAGTTAAAGATGCTGCCAAAGCTGATGCCGCTAAAGCTAAAGTTGCCGCAGTTGAAGCCGCTAAAGTTAAAGCTGCTGCTGATGCTGCTAAGGCAGAAGCTGACGCTAAAGCCGCTGCAGAGGCAGCGCAAGCCGCAGAGGCTGCAGCCGCAGCTAAAGCTGCTGAAGCAGAAGTTGCTGTTGAAGCACCGGCTGAAGCTACAGAAACTCCAGCAGCTGACGCTTAATTTTTACACTTGGGTGATGATGTCACCTAACAAAAAATTAAAGTCTGTGAGTTGTTTTGGCGACCAATAATTTAGTAGTCAGTGATATGGTAGTCATGGGGCGCATTGTTGCGCCTTATGGCGTTTTTGGCTGGCTAAAAGTTGTGCCAGATACGGAAGCGTTTGACGGCCTGTTTGACTACGATACCTGGTGGCTTGGCAAGGGCGATGATTGGCGTGAGTTAATCGTTGAAACCGCTA
Source organism: Methylotenera sp. (assembly GCA_030655015.1). Classification (GTDB taxonomy): domain Bacteria; phylum Pseudomonadota; class Gammaproteobacteria; order Burkholderiales; family Methylophilaceae; genus Methylotenera. Next base: position 796 of record JAURWJ010000076.1, read on the forward strand.
AAGTGCACAATGACGTATTGGTGGTTAAGCTCAAAGGCATTGATGATCGTGATGCGGCGCTTGCCTGCAAAGGCAAACAAATAGCCGTACCTAGAGATCAATTGCCGGAAGCTGAAGACAATGAGTATTATTGGTCTGATTTAATTGGTGTACGCGTTAAAAACAAGCAAGATATTGATTTTGGCGTGATTGTAGATGTGTTCGAAACTGGTGCCAATGATGTGATTGCCGTGAGAGCAGACCCGGTTAAGCTGGAGACTACAATAGAAACTTCAGCTAAAGCAGCGGTTAAAGACAAGCCTCAAGAAAGATTGCTACCATTTACGGCAGAGGTTGTGCTTGAAGTCGATATAAAAGCAAAAACGATGCTGGTGGATTGGGATGCGGATTTTTAGTGATGGCTTTTAGATTTAACCATGACTTTTAAGTTTGAGGTTGTTACGCTGTTTCCTGAAATGTTTGATGCTATTACAAAATATGGCATTACCAGCAGGGCGTTGCAGCAACGTATTTATGATGTGCAGTTTTGGAATCCACGCGATTTCACCACTGATAACCATAAAACAGTCGATGATAGGCCTTATGGCGGCGGTCCTGGCATGGTGATGCTGGCTGAGCCATTAGAAAAAGCCATCAATGCTGCGAAAGATAAGCAGGCAGCACAGAATATTGAAAGTTGGGTCATCCATCTCTCTCCAGCGGGCAAGCCGCTGACGCATGAAAGAGTCATGCAGTTAAGTAAAAAACAAGGTTTGGTATTGCTTACTAGCCGTTACGAAGGTGTTGACCAGCGCCTGATAGACGCGCAGGTAGATGAAGAGCTATCCATTGGGGATTACGTATTAAGTGGCGGTGAGTTACCCGCGATGGCATTAATAGATGCGATTGTTAGGCAGTTGCCCGGTAGTTTGGGTGATAGTGATTCTGCAATTGAAGATTCATTTGTAGATGGCTTATTAGATTGCCCACACTACACTAGGCCAGAACAATATAATAGTGTGAGCGTGCCTGAGGTTTTGACTTCAGGGAATCATGCAAAAATTAAACAGTGGCGTTTGAAAATGTCACTGCAAAGAACTCGGGATCAACGTCCCGATTTATTGGCCGCAAGGCCGTTGACGAAAGAAGAAGCACGGCTGCTAAAAGAGCTTGATATTGAGTAACTTGATGTTGAGTAAATCGATTAGCAGGAACAAGCATCTTCATAATTAAAAGGAACCCGCCGAGGTTAAGATTTTTAAAATTTAAATTTTAATTTAAATTTAAATTAAAACTAAGGCGATATAAAGGATATAAAAATGGCAGATATTATTAAAATGTTGGAAGAGGAAGAAATTGCCCGTTTAGGCAAAACCATTCCATCTTTTGCACCAGGCGACACTGTAGTAGTTGGCG
>JAURWJ010000079.1 GCA_030655015.1 Methylotenera sp.
AGCCAACCGAGTAATGCCAACCCTAAAAAGCTTACAGAAAACAGTAACGCAATACGTTTAATGACATGGTGATGTTTAAAGTGACCAAGTTCATGCGCAAGTACGGCCTCAATTTCATCTGCATTGAGTCTATCGAGCAGTGTATCAAAAAACACCACGCGCTTGGATGAACCAAAGCCGGTGAAATAGGCATTGCCGTGGCTACTGCGTGATGAACCATCCATGACAAAAAGCCCTTGCGATTTAAACCCGCATTTAGTCAGCAATGCTTCAATGCGAAGTTTTAATGCTTCATCTTGTAGCGGTGAAAATTTATTAAACAAGGGTGCGATAAAAGTCGGATATACCGCTAACATCACAAGATTAAATATACTCCACACTAGCCATAAATATAGCCACCAATACTGGCCAGCACCTTGCATTAACCACAAGGCAGCAAACAAAATAGGCGCACCTAAGGCAATGCCAACCAGACTTTGTTTAACAAGGTCGCTAAAAAACATAGCGCGCGTCATTTTGTTGAAGCCAAATTGTTCATCCACTACAAAAGTTTTGTAGTATTCAAATGGCAAGTCGATCAAACCGCTCACGATCATCGCGCTACAAATCACCAATGCGCCGCGCATGATTTCATGATTGGGCAAAACATTGCGCCAAATATCGTCAATCCACTGTAAACCGCCACCTAGCGTCCGTAGGGCGAGCAACAAAGCTTGCACAGCGGCTTCAATAATCACTAATTTAGTTTTATCGCTGGTGTAATCTGCTGCTTTTTGATGCGCTTCTAATGAGATATTGCCGTCAAATGCAGCAGGCACTTGGCCACGATGATTTTGCACATGTGCCACGTGGCGTAGCCCAAGCCAAATGCGAATCAACGTAGTGGCGATCAATAAAGTGACAAAAGTTGCGGTGAGTGTAAAAGCCATGGGTCTAGTTGCTTATGAATTAAGTTAATATACGTATTGTGAAGCATTTTTAATCAGATGGTTCACGATGTTTGCTTTATAACGTTTATTTTAATGGAAATCATGATGACAGCTTCAAACAATACTACGAATCAGAATAATTTAATTTGGCTAGATATGGAAATGAGTGGTTTGCTACCCGATTCTGACCGTATTTTAGAGCTAGCAGTAGTGGTGACTGATGCAGAGTTGAACGTATTGGGCGAATCCCCAGTTTTTGTTGTGCATCAAAGTGATGCCGTTTTAGATGGTATGGATGCTTGGAACAAAGGTGCACATGGTCGTTCTGGTCTGATCGAAAAAGTAAAAGCCTCCACGTTGAATGAAGCCGATGCTACCTTGCAAATGATAGAATTTTTAAAACAATTTGTCCCAGCAGGAAAATCGCCCATGTGTGGCAATTCAATTTGCCAAGACCGTCGGTTTATGGCACGTTACATGCCAGATTTAGAAAGCTATTTTCATTACCGCAACTTAGATGTAAGCGTATTTAAAGAATTGGCACGGCGCTGGAAACCTGAAATTTACTCAGGCTTTAAAAAAGCAAGCCGCCACGAAGCACTCGCTGATATTTATGAATCTATTGATGAGCTTAAGTATTACCGTGAACATTTTATTGTTAAGTAAGCTTCGTTAACAAAAAAAGAGGGCGTCTTAAACTTGACGCCCTAAGGGGAGAAAGCTACTTTGGAGAAGCATAATGCTGAAGTTATACAAGCATTAACTGTGCCAAATGTCGGTCTCCCTTTTTGAGTTGTATTTTCTAAATTAAGAAATCAGCTTTTGATATAAAGCCAAGTATTCTTTAGCGCTGTTGTCCCAGCTTAAATTTTGGGACATGCCATTTTTTTGAATTTGTCGCCAAGTTTTTTCAGCATGTTGAAATATGTCTAAAGCACGCGTAATACAGGCCATTAAGCCTTCTGCACTAGCCTCTACCATCACAAAGCCATTGGCAGTTTTATTTTCGATGTGCGCAATATTGCTATCAACGACCGAATCCGCCAGTCCGCCAGTAGCGTTTACAATAGGTGGCGTACCATAAGCGAGGCCGTAGAGCTGGTTGAGTCCACACGGTTCAAAACGTGATGGCATGATAAACATGTCGCACCCAGCCATGATTTGATGTGAGAGCGGCTCGTTATAGCCAATGGTAACGCTGATGTGCCCCGGATTAGCGGCGGCTAAACTCTGAAAAGCTGTTTCTAATGTACTTTCGCCACCGCCAAGTAATGCAAATTGACAGCCGCTATCTATCAGTGTTTGTAAATGCGGCAACAGCATATCCAAGCCTTT
>JAURWJ010000103.1 GCA_030655015.1 Methylotenera sp.
GCTATCGGCTGTTTGATCTCCGCGACAAGCCACGTTTTGTGTGGCTTGTTAGGGCGAGTTTCGATGGCTGCCCTTTATGCCGAGTAGCGCAAGGGAGCCGTAGGCCGTGGTGTTGGGGTGCCGTTTTCTTGGGTTACTTTCTTTTTAGGCAGTTAAAAGAAAGTGACTAGCCGTCGGGCTACCCCCGACATATCACTTAATGACACTGATGTTTCAATTTTGGCTAACTTACAGAATGAAGTAAAATCGCTTTATGAATATTTACTCGCTTGTACGTCCTTTATTATTTCAGTTTGATGCTGAATCTGTTCACGACTTTACTTTAAAAAGCTTAAAAACCGCTGAGCGGTTGGGGGCTTTAAAATTGTATGCATCTCCGCCTATCTGTCAGCCTCGCACGGTGATGGGGATAACGTTTCCTAATGCGGTTGGTTTGGCGGCAGGTCTTGATAAAAATGGTGCCGTAATTGATGGTATGGCTGCGTTAGGTTTTGGTTTTATTGAGATTGGGACTGTTACGCCTAGACCACAGCCAGGTAACCCTAAGCCTCGCTTGTTCAGAGTAAAAGAAGCACAAGGGATTGTGAACCGCTTTGGGTTTAATAATTTAGGTGTAGATAACCTGATAGAAAATGTTAAAGCTGCTCAATATAAAGGTGTGCTTGGCATTAACATTGGTAAAAACTTTGATACGTCCAATGAAAAAGCAGTGGATGATTATTTAATTTGCATGCGTAAAGTTTATGCGTATGCCAGTTATATTACGGTAAATATATCTTCACCCAACACTAAAAACTTGCGTGCCTTGCAAGAAAAAGAGGCGTTGTCCGATTTGCTTGCTACATTAAAGGCCGAACAGTTAAAACTGGCTGAACAATATGGCCGTTACGTGCCTGTTGCTTTAAAAATCGCACCAGATTTAGAATTAGCACAGGTGAATGAAATAGCAGATTTGCTGATGATACATAAGATTGATGCTGTCATTGCAACTAATACTACGCTTTCCCGCGATGCAGTTAAAGGGATGAGAAATGCTGATGAGACTGGTGGATTATCTGGTGCACCAGTACGAGAGATGTCTACTTTAGTGATTGGGCAATTGTCCCGTCGCTTACAAGGTGCAGTGCCCATTATTGGCGTGGGTGGTATTTTGAGTGGAGCCGATGCTGTAGAAAAAATTACCGCAGGGGCCAGTTTAGTGCAGTTATATAGTGGTTTAATCTATAAAGGGCCTAAGCTGATTCGTGATGTTTGCAAAACACTGGGCTAATAAACTCTGTGTTAGTCAATGTTGTTTTAGTCTAAATGGTAATGCCAGTTTTATATTCTTATCGTCGCTGTCCCTACGCCATGCGCGCACGTATGGCGCTCAAATATGCAGATATTACGGTAGAAGTTTGTGAGATTTCTTTAAAAAACAAACCGACGGAGATGTTAAAAGCTTCACCTAAGGGGACTGTGCCTGTACTGGTGCTAGAGGATGGTACGGTGCTTGAGCAAAGCTTGGATATTATGCATTGGGCCTTGCTACAACGCGATCCGGCGTCTTGGTTGGCGGCAGACGGTGTCATGACGCAGCAACTGATTAGCGAAAACGATGGTAGTTTTAAGCAGGCTTTGGATAAGTTTAAATACGCGGTTCGTTTCCCTGAGCAGCCAGCCGAGGCTTATAGAGCGCAAGCGGAAGTCTTTGTGCAGAAGCTTGAGCTGCTGCTATGTCAAAATCAATTTTTGTTGAAAGACCAAGTGTGCTTGGTTGATATTGCAATATTCCCGTTTATTCGGCAGTTTGCAGCTGTAGATAGTGCCTGATTTGAATCTGCTGCCTACCCAAAATTAAAGGTTTGGTTGAAAGTTTTGATTGGGTCGGCGCTGTTTATCAGCGTGATGGAAAAACATTAACGTTGTTTTAGTTTGCTGAATGCAAGCGTTACCTAAACTGCCGTTCCCTGAGCCTGGTCGAAGGGTGTGCGACTCAATTAGCTCTTCGACCAGGCTCAGGGAACGCGCTATGTTCTATTCGGCAGTGGCTAGAGATGATTCTGAAGATTGCTGATCCTCAGAAAAAGTAAGCTTCACCTCATCTTTATCGTCAATATCCACATGTACGCTACCGCCATTGGTTAATTTGCCAAATAGCAGTTCATCAGCAAGGGCTTTGCGAATAGTATCTTGAATCAGCCTTGCCATCGGGCGTGCGCCCATCAGCGGGTCAAAGCCTTTTTTGCCTAAATAAGCTTTAAGGGCATCGCTGAAAGTGGCTTCGACTTTTTTCTCATGCAATTGATCTTCAAGCTGGATTAAAAATTTATCAACCACACGAATAATAATGTCTTGTGAAAGCGCAGTAAATGAAACAGTCGCATCCAGGCGATTGCGGAACTCAGGTGAGAATAAGCGTTTGATGTCAGCTTGTTCATCACCAGTTTGTTTGGTGGTAGTAAAGCCCATGCTTGATTTAGAAAGGCTTTCAGCGCCTGCGTTGGTGGTCATAATAATAGTGACGTTTCTAAAGTCAGCTTTGCGACCATTATTGTCGGTGAGCGTACCGTGATCCATCACTTGTAGCAGGATATTAAAGATATCAGGGTGCGCTTTTTCAATTTCATCGAGTAGCAGTACGCAATACGGGTGCTTGGTAATGGCCTCGGTCATTAAGCCGCCTTGTTCAAACCCTACGTAGCCTGGTGGCGCGCCAATCAAGCGCGACACAGCATGACGTTCCATGTATTCACTCATATCGAAGCGAATCAACTCTATGCCCAT
>JAURWJ010000115.1 GCA_030655015.1 Methylotenera sp.
GGGTATTTGGTAGGAGATGGGGGGTTCGAACCCCCGACAAATGGATTAAGAGTCCACTGCTCTACCAACTGAGCTAATCTCCCGCAAGGGCTTGGATTATCAAGATAAAGTAGCCCAATGTCAAACAGAAAACCAAATAAATAGCACTGATGAACCCAGATTATCCATTAGACACCTATTCCCTCCCCTTTATAGGGGGAGGGCTAGGGAGGGGGTGAAAATGCCACCTTTCGCTGCATGGGGAAGGAACTAGTTTAGTTCTAATGAACAATCTCGGATCAATTCAGCTCACCGACGCTGTCCATGCCGCTATTCATAACGCTCACGCAAAAAACTTGCAAACCTTGGCTTGCCGCTAGCCGTTTTATCGCGGTAGGTATAGGTAACAAGGCTGCCAATTTTTGGCGGATCTTCGCGTTGCGCATCACTCAAGCCTGTGCCCAGTTTGAAGCGTATGCCTTCAGGGGTTTCTACGACCAGCGCACCAAGCTTGCCTCTATATTTTCCGCGCCCTGGTGTATGTGCCACCACGGTGGCCTCAGCATCGTTTTGCAATTTTAATTTTAGTAGCGTATCACTTCGCCCTGTCACATATTGCGCATCGGCTCGATGTAACATGAGCCCTTCTCCACCAAGAGCTACAACTTGTTTAAGCTGTGCGTTGAGCGCAGCCTCATCTTTAACACGAAGTTGCGTCACGGCTTTTAGGTGTGGGATGTTGACCTGTGTAACGATTTCAACAATGCGTTGCGCGCGTACTTGAAATGCTCCCTGCGCGTTTGGTAACTCAAAAACAAGATAGGAAATGCCGCGCCACTCTTCATCAATAGGCACGTTTTTCCTCACCGCGCCTGAAAGCATCTCAAACTTGCCGCGTGCAAGCCACAACTCACCATCAAGCGGTGTTGCTGGAAAACCTTGAGTAAACCACGCTGGGGCTGCAATAACGCGCCCAGAACGCGTATGAAAAGTTTTGCCATCCCACACTGCACGTACACCATCAAATTTTTCACTCACCAAAAATTGCCGCACATCAATGCCAGACTGGTAAACCTGCGCCAACAATACATTGGACGTCATTTGTTCAGCCAATAATGGTGAAACAGGCGCACCAGCAATAGCGATTAAAAGTAATAAACGGATGAGCTTCATCACGTCAGTCTAAAACAATAAGTTAAAACTGTGGCGCAATTTTTTTAACTTGCCATTGGCAAGTTGCGAATTCCCGATAGTCAAGGGTGGGCAACTGGTTGCCCACCCTTTAATACTCCTTCCCCCTACAAGGGGGAAGGTTGGGATGGGGGTTCGAAGTTAAAATTAAACTGCATATCACTTGCAACGCTTTACCCCCACCCTAACCCTCCCCCTGAAATGGGGAGGGAATAGTATTGCTTAATTTTAATTTCAATATTATTGACCCACGTATAGGTCAAACCTTACTGAGTCCCCGACAAAGCCGGGGTTTACCTTATTAAATTAAGCTTTACGATACAAACCGATGGCGCATCTCATCCAAGTTAAGTTCGTGCAAAATAGCCTCTAAGCGCTGTTGTGCATTTTTGCGTGGCTGGCCTGTATATTTAGCAATAATCAGCTCATTTTTCATGGAGTGCTCCCAGCCTACCAACTCAGTCACGGTGACACTATAACCTGCGGCTTCTAACTGCAAACAACGCAATACATTGGTAATTTGGCTACCAAATTCACGCGTATGTATCGGATGGCGCCAAATTTCACTCAATGGCGTTTTGCCGAAACTTTCATTTTTATGCTGCCTTAACACCTCCGCCACCTCCGCCTGACAGCAGGGCACTAGCACCATGTACTTCGCCTGTTTTTTCAAGCCAAATTGTATTGCATCATCAGTTGCGGTGTTGCAAGCATGCAGCGCTGTCACAATATCTACTTTAGCTGGAATGGCATTTGAAGTTGTAGATTCCTCCACCGTTAAATGCTCAAAACGCATGCGTGTAAAGCCTAATTTCTGTGCCAAGCTTTTGGATTTTTCTACCAATTCAGCCCGTGTTTCTATGCCAATTACTTCGCCGGCATCCAGTTGTTTTAACAGTAAATCATATAAAATAAAGCCCAGATAAGACTTGCCTGCGCCATGATCAACCAATACAGGATTAGCGTTGTGCGTTAATACATCGTTAAACAGCGGCTCAATAAAATTGACCAGATGATAAACTTGCTTAAGCTTGCGCCGACTGTCTTGGTTAAGTTTGCCATCCCGTGTCAGGATATGCAGCGCTTTAAGTAACTCGATGGATTGATTAGGTTTGATTTCAGGGATATTTTGCATAACGCTATTTTCCATTAAAAATGTCATCTGCAAAATGTTTTTTATCAGACAACTCGTTATAGCCCCAGACTATCCATCAGATCTACAAGTAGATGTGAAATCGCCTAATGGAAAATCCGGGTTGAATATAGCCTGCCTAAATATACACTCTTGAACCCAACTCAATCACACTATTATTAGGAATGTTAAAATAACTCACCACACTGCCTGCATTGCGAGACATCAGTACAAATAAGTGATCACGCCATTTTGCCATTTTGCCGCCATGCCCTGAAATAACCGTTTCTCGACTGACAAAATAGGAAGTTGTAAATGGATCAATAATCACATGCTCTATTTTGCAATCTTCAAGTGCTTTGGGAACATTAGGCGTTTCCATAAATCCGTATTGCAACATCACTTGCCAAAAGCCAGACCCTATTTCCTTGATGTGCAAACGCTGCTCTTTTGCTATGACTGGTACATCTAAAAAAGCCACCGTGAGTATCAAGTTGGTTTTATGTAAAACTTGATTATGTTTTAAATTGTGCATCAAAGCTTGCGGAACATTATCTGGATTAGCACAGAGGAATACAGCTGTACGTTCTATCCTTGCTTTAGTTGAACTCGCAATATTTTGCACAAAGTCTTCTAATTTCGGGTCATCTTCATGAATATGTTCAAGTAAAATTTCACGGCCTTGTTTCCATGTCCACATAGCAATCACTAGCAACACACCTAACGCTACGGGGAACCACCCTCCATGGAAAAATTTGACTGAGCATGAAGCTAACAATAATGAATCTAAAATAATAAATGTAATAGTGGCACCCAATGCTAACCATATCGGATATTTCCAACTATATCGCAGTACAAAGTAGCTCAAAATAGTAGTAATCAGCATTGTGCCCGTGACGGCAATACCATAGGCCGCGGCAATTGCAGAAGAGTTTTGAAACGTAATGGTTGTGATAATGACGGCAATCAGTAAGAACCAATTAATAGCAGGCACATAGATTTGTCCAGACTCACCAGCAGACGTATGTAGAATTTGCATTCTAGGTAGAAAGCCTAGCTGTATGGCTTGCTGGGTAATGGAATAGGCACCTGAGATGACTGCCTGCGAGGCAATAATAGTGGCTAAGGTAGCAAGTATTACCGCAGGGATTAACAGTTGTTCAGGAAACGACAAATAGAATGGGTTGCTGACGGCCTCAGGTGTTGATAGCAAGAGTGCACCTTGACCTAAATAATTAAGCGCTAAACCCGGCAATACTAAACATGACCATGCAATGCGGATGGCTGGTTTTCCAAAGTGCCCCATATCTGCGTAAAGTGCTTCTGCACCAGTGATGGCAAGTACCACCGCACCTACGGCTAAAAATACACCTACGCCACGATCAGCCAAAAAATGAAATGCATAAATTGGGTTAAGTGCGTTCAATATCATGGGATTTTGGATGATGTGGTACATGCCGATAGCACCGAGTACCGTGAACCAAACGACGATAATAGGGCCAAAAAATTTACCTACCACGTTAGTGCCATATTTTTGAAACGCAAATAATGTCACCAGAATGGTGATTGAAACAGGAATAATGAATGTACTAAGCCCGGGGGTAATAAGCTCAAGACCTTCCACTGCGGAGAGTACAGAAATGGCTGGCGTTAGAATGCTATCGCCATAAAATAGCGCAGCGCCAAATACACCTAAACCTAATAATATTTTTTTACGTTTAGGAGCTTCATTAGCTGTAGAAACCGCTAATGCAAGTAAAGCCATAATGCCGCCTTCTCCGCGGTTATCAGCCCGTAGCACCAAAATGACATATTTAAGCGTCACGACCAGCATTAATGCCCAAAGTACCGCTGAGATTGCACCGGTGATGTTGACTTGAGTCAACGCGATACCGGTTGATTCACTAAAAATTTCTTTGATGGTGTAAAGCGGACTGGTGCCGATGTCGCCATACACCACGCCAATGGCGCCAAGAGTGAGTGCGGCAACGCTTTTTGATTGTGTGTTTGTATTCATGATTTTTTGAAAAATGACCTTGTATAAATGAAGACAAGGTCATTAAATCAAGAGGGGTGTATCAATCGCATAAACAAACATTGATACGTATAAATTTTTAAGTGGCGGCTAACCTGTAACCGATGCCTGCTTCAGTCAGAATATAACGCGGTGCTGCGGGACTTTTTTCCAAACGCGCACGCAGCCTGCCCATGTGGATGCGTAAGTAATGCGTGTCATCTACATATTCTGGCCCCCAAACTTCGGTGAGTAATTGGCGATGGGTGAATACTTTGCCTGGTTTTTTAGCCAGCATAAATAAAAGCTTAAACTCGATGGGAGTGAGGTGCACTGGTTGCTTATTTAATAAAACGCTAGCGTTGACAGTGTCTATTTCTAAATCATCCAGCTTGAAAACATCATCGCGCAACGACATCATTGCGCTACGTTTCAGCGATACTTTGATGCGTGCGAGCAGCTCGTTTACGCCGAAAGGTTTCGCTAAATAATCGTCCGCGCCTAAAGTAAAACAATCCACTTTTTCTTGCTCAGATTGGCGCGCTGATAGCACTAAAATTGGCAGGTCAGAGCTGATGCGTACATGCTCAATAAAGCTTCTGCCATCGCCATCTGGCAAGTTTAAATCCAATATGACCAGCGTGGGTTTCTGCTCACTAAATATGCGTGTTCCATCGGCAAGCGTGCGCGCAAGCATGGTGTGATAACCACTCGCTTTCAGGCTGGATTGAAGAAACTGGCTAATCTGCAAGTCGTCTTCAATCATTAATATTTGTGCTTTTTCAGACATGGCTGGTGTCTACATCTGGCGCATGAAAGCTTAACGTGACGCAAGCACCACCGCCATCTCGGTTGCTGATGGTAAGCGTTGCATCATGTGCTTTTGCAATCGCTTGCACAATGGACAGACCCAAACCAAAGCCTTTGGCATGACCAGAAGAGAACTTTTTGATTTGTGAGGCATTAAATGCTTCGCCAAAACCAACTCCACGGTCTTTAACACTGATATGAATTAGGTTGCCAGTTTTAGTGACCTCAATCAGGATTGGTTCCTGAGTTTGATTAGATGCAGCAAGATAGGCTTGTTTAGCGTTATCAATCAGGTTCACCAGTGCTTGCGTGAGCAGATTAGCGTTGGCTTTAATTAACAAATCCGGCTCGCTGATTGTTGCCAGCAAATCAACGCTGTCGCCACGGCTTTTATAAAGCGCAGTGACAATGCCGATGATTTCTTCGGGCGATTGCATATCCATTGGAATCGCTTTTACGGCGCTGGATTCCAGACGTATCAGAGACAATATGTTTTCAGTAGTACTCGCCAAATATTGCGCTTGTGATGCAATGAGCGCCGTTAAATGCGCCGTCTGCTCGGCATCTAAATCGACGTCTTTTTGTTGCAATGTAGTTGCCGCGCCTAGAATTGATGTAAGCGGCGTGCGCATGTCATGGGCGATGGAGGCCAGTAGCGCACTTTGTATGGCTTCCTCTTGTGCCATTAATTCAGCCAGCCGCGCTCTTTCACTGTTAATCAGCCGTTGATAAGCCATTGATACTTGGTCGACACAGGATTTGATCGCGATATACATTTCAATATTGTCATTCGTATCAATATCGCACACCACTAAAATCGGGAGTTGACTTGGTAACCGATTGAATGGCATCAGCCAATATAATGACTCTGGCCAGTTGCCGGTATGTGGACCAATCGGTTTGCCATTGTTAGCCACCCATTCCAGAGCGCTTTGGTCTGGCAGTTTTATATTATCGGGCGGCGAAGTGATGCTATAAGTATTGTTTACATCAGGTTTAGCAATAAAGAATTGCTTATTAAACTCAGCTTTTAACAAGTTGCAGGTATCGTGCAGCATGGTATTGGTATCTTTTGCCAAGGCGAGATTTTCAGCTAAGGTTCTAGCGAACTCCGCACGTTTTGATGCAAGGAGTGATTGATTGGTTTGAGATTTTAAGCGCTTGGCCAACGAGGTGATGACGAGCGATACGACCAAAAAGCTCATCAAGCTCACCCAGGATTCAATATGCTCGACTTGGAATGTATAGCGCGGCGTAACAAAAAAATAGTTGATTGCAAAAAAAGCAGCAAAGGCCGTGCTAAATGCAATAAAAAAAGTGTAGAAATATGCGGCAGCGACAACTATCAATAGATACGACATAGCGACACCTGTCGTACTTAATAAATTAAATAATTTATCATTAATGACGGTTATCAATGCCAATAAAACCGTCATGTAAAAACATTGTATAAGTTCTTTTTTCAACACTTGGACCCAAATATTTTCATTGAATAAATTATGCTCTAAATATTCCCTAGCAGATAATAATAAAACAAATGAGTCTTTTGAATAAACATTGCATCAATGCAGATAAAAATTTGAATTGATGCGCTCAATGCTAAAATACTGCCTCACTGAAGCAAACCTCATGTTTTAAAATCAAAAAATACGCGAAGGCGAGCTAAATACAGTGAGTTTTGTGCGGCAAAGCAATGTCGACAAAGATTTTTTTGCAATTTCAAACGGAGTAAGAATGGCAATTCAATGGTACCCGGGTCACATGACTCAAGCACGCAAGAAAGCTGAAGAGACAATGGAGTTTACCGACATGGTCATCGAAGTGCTAGATGCGCGCGTACCTGCCGCCAGTCATAACCCGATGATTGATGAAATGCGTTTGTTTCGCCAACGCCCGCAGCTTAAAATTTTGAATAAAGCGGATCTGGCTGACCCAGCGGCCACACAAGCGTGGCTCAATTACTTTAATGCACAACCCAACACTAAAGCCGTCGCGCTATCTTGCAAAAAGCCTGGCGATGCTAAAAAGATTCCTGCCATTTGCAGAAAAATAACACCGCATCGCGGTACACATTTAAAACCGTTACGCATGTTGATTATGGGCATTCCTAACGTGGGTAAATCAACATTGATGAACGCCCTGCTCAACCGCCGCGTGGCAAAAGTTGGCGACGAGCCCGCTGTGACTAAAAGCCAACAGCGTTTTGATTTAGATGACACCATGAGCATCACCGATACACCAGGGATGATGTGGCCAAAAATCGCTTATGAGTCTGATGGCTACATGCTGGCAGCGAGCCATGCGATCGGTCGCAACGCTGTGATTGATGAAGATGTTGCACTATTTTTAGCGGATAATTTACTCAAAAACTACCCAGCCCTACTCAATGCGCGCTACAAGCTAGATACCATGAAACATGATGGCGAGTTTTTGGATGTGCTTAAAATGGATGGTGTTGATTTGATGGAAGCCATTGCTAAACGTCGCTCTTACAAACGCCATGATGGCTTGTGGGATACTGAAAAAACTGCAGTGGCTTTTTTAACAGATTACCGCAGTGGCGCCATAGGTCGCGTGAGTTTAGAAACCCCCGCTTCAAGAGCTGAAATGACATCACAGACAGAAACTAATAAACCAAATACCTCAGAAAGCGATTCAGACACTGACAGCGCGACTGACACGCCGCAATAATCCGCTGTAATGCTCAATAACATGAATGTGCCTCAACGTGAGGCGGTAAAATATTTGGACGGCCCGTTACTCGTGCTTGCCGGCGCTGGCAGTGGAAAAACGCGCGTCATTACACAAAAAATCAGTTATCTGATTAACGAAGCTGGCTACAACCCAAAAGAAATCGCAGCGATTACCTTTACTAACAAAGCCGCGTTAGAGATGCAAGAACGCGTAGCTAAGCTCATGCAAGGTAAAAATACCAAGGGGTTGACCATTGCCACATTCCATTCACTTGGCTTGCAAATGTTACGTGCCGAGGCGGCTTTACTCGGTTACAAGCCACAATTTTCCATTTTGGATTCATCAGACAGCTTTAAAATTTTGGCAGATGTACTCGCCACTACCGATAAACAACTGTTACGCAAAACGCAATGGCAAATCTCCAACTGGAAGAACTCTTTTATCAATCCAGATCAAGCCAAAGCTACGGCGGATGAAGAACTCACCCACGCTGCCGCCAAGGTGTATCAAATCTACCAACAAACATTAAAAGCCTATCAAGCGGTGGATTTTGATGACCTGATCAAGCTGCCTGTTGAGTTGTTTGAGCAACACGAAGAGGCGCTTAATAAATGGCAACGCAAGCTGCAATACCTGCTCATAGATGAATACCAGGACACCAATGCCTGCCAGTATAAACTGGTAAAAATGCTCACCGGCGTACGCGGCCAATTTACAGCGGTGGGCGATGACGACCAAGCCATTTACGGCTGGCGCGGCGCGGATGTAGAAAACCTACGCCAACTCACCACTGACTTTAGCAAATTAAAAGTGATTAAATTAGAGCAAAATTACCGCTCTACCGTGCGTATTTTGCGCGCTGCCAATCAAGTGATTTCAAATAATCCTAAGTTATTTGAAAAAAAATTATGGAGCGAGCTGGGCATGGGCGATTTACTGCAAGTGACCGCAGCCATGAGCGAAGAGCATGAAGCTGAGGGCGTGGTGATGAAGCTACAAGCGCACAAGTTTGAAAACCGCACTTTTTATAAAGATTATGCAATTCTCTATCGTGGCAATCACCAAGCGCGTATCTTCGAGCAACATTTACGTAATCAAAAAATTCCCTACACCGTCTCTGGTGGACAATCATTTTTTGATAAAGCTGAAATTAAGGATTTAATTAGCTACTTACGTTTAGTCGCCAATGAAGATGACGACCCTGCGTTTATCCGTGCCGCAACTACGCCTAAAAAAGGCATCGGCAACACCACGCTGGAGCGGCTTGGTGAATATGCCAGTGCACATAAAATTTCACTGTTCGCCGCCGCGTTTGAAGGTGGCTTTCAAAGTGAAATCGGTAATAAACAGTTAGAAGACCTGCTCAACTTTTGCCAATACATCAATAAACTACAGCACCGCGCAGTACGCGACCCAGCAGGTGACTTACTCAATGATTTACTGGCGACGATTCAATACGAAGCCTTTTTATACGATAGCGAAGAACCGCGCGCTGCCGAAGTGAAATGGGCAAACGTACTCGATTTTATCGGCTGGCTGACTAAAAAAGGTGAACCAAATACGGAGTATGGCAACGAGTCTGCAGGCAAAAACCTGCTTGAACTCACGCAAATGGTCTCGCTGATGAGCATGCTGGAAGGCCGCGAAAACGGTGAGCCGGATGCGGTAAAACTCTCGACCCTGCATGCCGCTAAAGGGCTGGAGTTTGGTCATGTGTTTTTAATAGGTGTTGAAGAAGGCATATTGCCGCATCGCGAAAGTATCGATGCCGGTATTTTAGACCCGACAAAAATTGAAGAAGAACGACGTTTGATGTACGTAGGCATTACGCGTGCACAAAAATCACTTAACATCTCATGGTGCAAAAAACGCAAGCGCGCTGGTGAAATGCAAATGTGCGAACCCAGCCGCTTTATTGCCGAAATCCCCAAAGATGACGTGCGCCACTTTGGCAACCCTTTCAACAAAGACCCCGAAGCCAGCAAGGATTTTGGTAAATCCAAGATGGCGAACATAAAAGCCATGTTAGGTAAAAATTAGCACGCGGTTAACTCAACGCATCACCTGTAAACGATTAAAATACTCACGTAAAGAAATTTTTGAAAGTCACCTATGCCCTACATCACCCTAGACAACGCCTCTTTAGCTTTTGGTCACCATGCCCTGCTTGATCACGCCTCATTTCAGCTCGATGCTGGCGAGCGCGTAGGTTTAATTGGCCGCAACGGTGCAGGTAAATCCAGTTTATTAAAGGCGATTGCCGGCACCATTAAATTAGATGATGGCATCGTATGGCGCGAGCCTAATGCACGCGTGGTTTATGTGCCGCAAGAGCCGGAGCTTAACACCCAGCATACCGTGTTTGAAGCCGTGGCAGAAGGCTTGGGCAACCTGCAACAAATACTGGTAGATTACCACCAAGTGACACACGACATGGGTGAACCTGACGCAGATATCAATGCGCTGATGGAACGCATGCAACACTTACAACATGATTTAGATGTGCAAAACGGCTGGGCAGCACAATCGCGTGTTGAGGCGGTATTAAGCCGCCTGAATTTGGATGCAGATGCGCTAATTAGCACGCTGTCCGGTGGCTGGCGTAAGCGCGTAGCGTTGGGTCGTGCGCTAGTGGCGGAGCCTGAAGTATTACTGTTAGACGAACCCACCAACCACTTGGATTTAAGCGCCATTGAATGGCTGGAAGATTTATTACTCGGCTTTAATGGCAGCGTGTTGTTTATTACCCATGATAGACGCTTTTTAGATAAACTCGCCACCCGTATTACTGAGTTAGACCGTGGAATACTCACTGACTTTATCGGCAACTTTACCGCTTACCAAGTTAAAAAAGAGGAATTAGTAGCGGTTGAGGAAACCCACGCTGCCAAGTTTGATAAGATTTTAGCGCAAGAAGAAGTTTGGATAAGACAAGGTATCAAAGCGCGCCGCACCCGTAATGAAGGCCGCGTCAGACGTTTAGAAGCCTTGCGCTTAGAGCGTGCGGCACGCCGCGAACGCCAAGGTAACGTTAAACTCAATGTAGATACAGGCGAACGTAGCGGCAAACTGGTGGCAGAACTTGAGAACGTCAGCAAAGCTTATGGCGATAAAGTGCTGATTAAAAACTTCAGCACCCGCATTTTACGTGGCGATAAAATTGGCTTATTAGGCCCTAACGGTATCGGTAAAACTACGCTGCTTAAACTAATTCTAGGAGATATTGAGCCAGATAGCGGCAAAATTGAACGTGGCAGTAAACAAAGCGTCGCTTATTTTGACCAAATGCGTGAGCAGCTGGATGAAGAAGCCACGCTGGTCGATACTATTAGCCCAGGTTCAGATTTTATTGAAATCGGTAATGAACGCAAACACGTCATTAGTTATTTGGAAGACTTTTTGTTTCCGCCACAACGCTCACGCTCCCCGGTTAAATCACTCTCAGGTGGTGAACGCAATCGCTTATTACTGGCGCGTTTATTTGCGCGCCCAGCCAATATATTAGTGCTGGATGAACCCACCAATGATCTGGACATTGATACTTTAGAGCTATTAGAAAACTTATTGCAAGACTTTAATGGCACCTTGTTTTTAGTTAGCCATGACCGCGCATTTTTAGAAAATACCGTCACGCAAGTGATTGCGTTTGAAGGCAATGGCGTACTGACAGAGTTTGGCGGTGGTTATGATGATTGGCAACGCTATACGCAACAGCGTTTGCAAGATAACCGTGCCGAAGAAAAACGTTTAGCTGAAGTTGCACAATCGACAAAAAACGATACTAAATCAACCAATGTCGCGCAAAACAAAGCCACCCCGAAACTGAGCTTTAAAGAACAAAAAGAGCTGGATGAAATTCCAGTTAAAATTGAACAACTAGAAGCCGAGCAGGCCAGTATCAATTTAAAACTTGCCGACAGCACCCTTTACCAAACCGAAGACAAAACAAAAAGCGACGAAATTAAACAACTACAATTAAGATTGACTGAAATTGAACCGTTGCTAGAAAGTTTGCTTGCGCGCTGGGAGCTGTTAGACGCAAAGGCCAGTTAATCTGCACAGCTCAAATAAAAACGCATCTCCAAAGATTTGAGTCTATTTCAATTGTTAATCTATTAGAATCAACTAGTTAGATACATTATTCATTGTAGATATGGAGTTGCCATTCTTTGCTATACTGTTCGGCTTAAAGCACCTTAACTTGGACCGTAAAACTAAATTTTAGCAATGTATTGACAATGCCCGTTAACGCTATCAAAAATATCCAGAACCTAGTCAGCCCGCGACTAATGCCGCTAGTGCTGGCTTGCCTCGTGTTGATTGGCGGGCTGAGTACGACTTATGTGCTGTGGCATCAGGCGCAGCAACAACAAGCCATGCATCTTCGCAACACATTCGAGTTTGCATCAACACAGGTCACCAGCAATATTATCAGCCGCATTAACAACTACATTGTAGTCATGCGCGGTATTCAAGGATTTATTCACGGCTCTGATCAAGTCACCAAAAATGAATTCACCATTTATATTCAGGGTTTGCAACTGCAAGAAAAACTCCCCGGGGTACAAGGGGTTGGCCTAATCAAAATGGTATTGCATGCCGACAAAAACAAACATATCACAGAGATGCGTCATCAAGGCAATGCAGTCTATAAAATCAACCCTGATGCCGAGCGTGAACGCTATGCACCCATCACGCAGATGGAACCATTAACTAAAGAAAACTTTAAAGCAATCGGGCTAGATGTGTTAACAGTACCAGCCGCCGCACTCGCTATGCAACAGGCACTAGCACTTAATGATGTCACAATTACTTCAAAAATCACGCTGGTTCAAGATGCTGGCAAAAATGATGTGTTTGGTTTTGTGATGTACCTACCCCTATACAAAAATACAACCAACCTCAACACCTTGCCTGACAGACAAGCTGCGATTGCTGGTTGGGTCGATGTGCCCTTTCGTATTCAGGATCTCATCACGAGCCTCCAAAATGAAATTGACCCCGATATTGATCTTGAAATCCATGATGGCGAACCGCAGCTTGCCGATAGCCTGATGTATCACTCTGATCATGTGTCTCATCAAAAAAGATTAGCTGACGGCAGGCAGCAGCTCAGCCGTATTATTGAGATTGGCGGTCGTCAGTGGACGCTGCTGATGAGCACCACCCCGGCATTTGAAGCACGCGCCACCTCAGGTCATCAAACAACTTTGCTTGGACTCACTGGAATAGCGCTCACACTAACACTGAGTTTATTAACATGGTTACTCTCGATAGGCAAAGAAAACGCGCAAACGCGCTTTCAGCAGCTATTCAATCAGGCAAGTGACGGTGTTTTAATCATGAACCGTGACTATCGCTTTGTTGATGCAAATAACGCCACGTTAGCGTTGTTGGGCTATACCAGAGACGAACTGTTTAAACTGCACTTACCCGACATTCTGACAAAGCAAGAGTTGCCACGCTTACACCGCGTACTTTCCAACATTATGTCAGGCACGCCAAACCGTGATGAATGGACGCATGTACGCAGTGATGGCTCTGAATTTCCAGTCGAAGTTAGCACCCACAAATTAGACAACGAACGTTTTTTTGCTATTTTGCATGACCTCACCGAGCGCAAAAAGAATGAGCAAATGATCAAAGACTCTGAGGCGCGCTACAAATTACTATTCACCGCTAACCCAGTGCCAATGTGGGTATATGACATCAACACGCTTGCGTTTATTGCAGTCAATAATGCCGCAATCGTTCAGTATGGCTACACCAATGAAGAGTTCATTGGGATGAAAATCAGCGATGTCAGACCAAAAGACGACCTGCAGCACTTGCAAGATAATATCAAAGAAACTGCCGGAAAAACCGACCTATACAACCAGGCAGGTATCTGGCAACACCGCAAAAAAGATGGCAGCCTAATTTGGGTAGACATTACATGCCATACTTTAACCTTTGAAGGTCGCGCTGCAGAGATAGTTTTAGCGCAAGATGTCACGGCACGCGTTGAAGCTGAACAGCAATTGCATATTAGCGCGAAAGTATTTGAATCTAGCCATGAAGGGCTAATCATCACCGATGCCAATACTCTAATTCTTTCTGCGAATCGTGCTTATAGCGAAATGACTGGATACTCACTCAAAGAACTTATCGGCAATACGCCTACCCTTAGTAAATCAAAAGTTCAAAACAAAGAATTTTACAAATCCATGTGGGCTAGCCTGAGCCATGAACATCACTGGCAAGGTGAAATCTGGAATCAACGTAAGAACGGAGAAATATATCCTGTATGGCTCAGCATCACTGCCGTGATTGATGAAGCTGTCAAAGTAAGCAACTACATTGCTTCATTTTCTGACATTTCACAATCTAAAAAAGCCGAAGAAACTATTCACAACCTTGCTTATTACGATGTACTCACAGGGCTTTCCAACCGCCAACTGCTACGAGAACGTTTGAAACAAATCGTATCGTTTGACTCAGAACAACAACACCAAGGTGCTATCCTTCACATTGATCTGGATGATTTTAAGTCGCTTAACGACACCAAAGGCCATGATGTGGGCGACCAACTGTTAATCGAGGTCGCAAAGCGCATTCGTAGTTGCACCTACCCTGATGACACTGTTGCACGTCTGGGTAGCGATGAATTTGCCGTCATGCTCGACTTATTAAACATGGAACAAGAGCAAGCCACCAGAGAAGTCGAAAAAATTGCCGAAAGAATTCACAACGCGATCAAGCAACCCTTTGATTTGGGTGGCAGTGAATACCATTGCACCTCCTGCATAGGCATTAATATCTTCCGCAACGACAAAACCTCGATAGAGGAAATTCTGCGCAAAGCTGATGCAGCAATGTTCCAAGCCAAAAAGTCTGGTCGAAACAAAATTCACTTTTTTGATGCCAAAATGCAAGCTGCACTTGAACAGCGCGTTAAGCTCGAATCCATGTTACACAATGCAATCCCGGACCAGTTTGTACTGCATTACCAGATGCAGGTCGATGATACCGGAAAAATTTTTGGCGCAGAGGCGCTCATCCGCTGGCAGCATCCAGAACAGGGCCTGATTCCACCCGCCGTTTTTATCCCCTTGGCAGAAGAAACCGGACTGATACTACCCATTGGTCACTGGGTATTAGAGACCGCTTGCAAGCAACTTAAAGCATGGGATCACCATTTAAAAACAAAACATTTGCAACTTGCGGTCAATGTGAGCGCCAAACAGTTTCATCAACCTGACTTTGTAGAACAGGTATTAGAGGTACTGGAGCTTACGGGAGCCGAACCTACACGACTTAAATTGGAGCTCACCGAAAGCCTGCTAGTAGAAAATGTGGACACCGTTATACAAAAAATGACCCAACTAAAAGCCAAAGGCGTGCATTTTTCACTAGATGACTTTGGCACCGGATTTTCTTCACTTTCTTATCTAAAACGATTACCAATCGACCAATTAAAAATCGACCAATCCTTTGTGCGCGACATTCTAAATGACCCCAATGATGCCTCTATTGTCCGCACCATTATTACGCTAGGCGAAAGTTTAGGATTATCCGTTATCGCTGAAGGTGTTGAAACGGAAGCGCAGCGTAAGTTTCTTATCACCAACGGCTGTCACAACTATCAGGGCTACCTATTTAGCCGGCCCGTATCTGTAAGTGAATTTGAACACTTGGTATTGCAACAATCTTAAAAAAATCTGCCCAAAACGGAATAATTTATGATGGTTTTAGAATGGTCGAGCAGGTAAGCAAACTGATGAAGTTAGCTTGGATTTAGCTAGCTTACGCTGCAATTCTCACACAATTTCTACCATCATTTTTAGCTGCATATAAAGCACTATCTACTTTTTGAAGCATCGTATCTAAAGTCTCCGGGATACGTGGATGATGTACGCCAATACTCACGGTTAAGTGAAATACATGGCCGCCGGATTGCATCACAAGCGTAGCAATTTCTAGACGAATTCGCTCAGCCACCATCATCAGGTCATCTTTTGAACAATTAGGCATGAGCATCAGAAACTCTTCCCCACCCCATCTCGCCACATAATCGTAACCTCGTTTTGAAGTCTGCAACACCTTAGCCACTTCACAAAGCGCCAGATCGCCAGCAGCATGTCCAAACGTATCATTCACATTTTTAAACAAATCCAAATCCAGTAGCAACAGCCCCATTGAACCACCCTGGCGTGCCTGACGTGAAAATTCAGTTTCAAATCGATCCATCATGCCGCGACGGTTCAATAATCCGGTGAGTGGGTCCATCTCTGATAGATGATGTAATTCCTCAGTACGCTCACGTACTTTTTGCTCTAATTCATGATTAGTATCAATCACAAAGCGTGCCATACGCTCAAAAGAGCGTGATAAATGCGCTATTTCACTAGAGCCTGTTAGCGGTGGATCAATTTCAAAGTCGCCACTACCAATTTTTTCAGTAGACGCGCGCAATGCTGATATAGGCTTAAATATCCAATAATGTAGCGCCCAGCCTAATATCACTAATGCCAGCAAAAGTGCCAACCCAAACCACACATGACCTTTTAGAAGCTCATCATGCAAATTCAAGCTTTGATCGTTCATCAAAGTTAAGTCATACCAACCAATTTCAGGTAAATATGCTACACCTAGTAAATATTGACTGCCTTTATAATCAACCTTAAGTGTTGCCACCTCGGATGGATTATTTTCTAAGGCAAGCATCACTTGTCTCAGATGCTCAATATCGTCATTATTCTTTAATAGTTTATCGATCTTAATACGCTGACCTACATCTTTGGCAATCGTCATGTAATCAATAAGTTCAGGATCACTATTTAATTGAATCGCCATACTTTTATCAATAAATAGATTTTCTACACCATGTTGCGAAATACTCACGGTTTCTTTAATCAAGTCCGACAGGTCTATACCAGTCCCAATAATGCCAAGCGTCTCACTGCCTTTTGTGATGAGTACATTAATCCATGCTTTAGTCACATTAAGATGAATATCGGGATCCAAATTCACCTGATATTTACTACCACTGACTAATGTGGCATAAAACCACTTATCTTTTGCGGCAGTTGGCGACAATACATAACGCAATTGTTTATCGGCATATTGGTTTTGAGCATCATTAAAATAATAATGACCACTCTTTGCAAAGGCCGCAAAATAGCTATGGTCTCTGAAGTTAAAGCGATACTTTTCCATGGCGGCGATTCCGCGCTTCTGCACTTCTGGATTCTGTTCATTTAGTGCCATTTCAATAATGGCAGGCTCTGCCGCCATTTGTCTGGCTAGCGCTATCTCTCTAATAAGCGGTGCCAAAGTACGATACTTATCAAACATCACTTGGCGCTGGGCAAATTGCTCACCCCACTTTTGGTTCAGCTTATTCATTAAGCGGCCAGACAAAGACCAAGTAATAAAAATAAAGCCGATAAAAATTAGGGCCATCAGCAATAAAAATCTTATTTTTAGTTTCATATCACAACCATTCTAAATCACTTCATCTATTACATAAAATTTAAACTATTAACATTAGTGCTGCTTTCAATTTGTACGTTACAACACAAGTGCAAAGTTTACAGATTTAATGTTCGATAATTTGAATCATTAGCGATAATAGTTTGCTTTGGTTTGTTGGTTGATGCTTGAGTTAAGTAAGCTATCAATCCTAAGGGCTATGTTTGTGCGGTAATAACAGTCAATTATTACCGCAGATAAAGCGGTGATAATTGACTGCGCGGTCATAACATGTAATGATTACCGCATGAATAGCGGTAATCATTTAA
The DNA here is from genome assembly GCA_030655015.1 of Methylotenera sp. Classification (GTDB taxonomy): domain Bacteria; phylum Pseudomonadota; class Gammaproteobacteria; order Burkholderiales; family Methylophilaceae; genus Methylotenera. The sequence goes on from JAURWJ010000115.1 coordinate 17,603, forward strand.
AATACATCTGGCAGCAAGCTGAATGGCCGCAATGGTCATTTAATTCTGCGGCATTTTCACAACTATTATCACAGGTTAATCTTGAGCGCGGTCGTTTGCTTGGCGCTATGCAAGCATTAGGCTTTAAGCTGGCTGAAGAGGCTAGCCTTAAAGTATTGACCAGTGAAGTAGTTAAGTCTAGTGAAATAGAGGGCGAGCGGTTGAATCCTGAAGCGGTGCGCTCATCTATAGCCAGAAGATTAGGCATAGATGCAGGTGGTTTAGTGCCTTCAGATAAACATGTAGATGGTGTGGTTGAAATGGTAATAGATGCTACACGGAATCATGCCAACCCCTTAACTCAAAATAGGCTATTTGGTTGGCACGCAGCACTTTTCCCTACTGGTCATAGAGGCATGTTCAAACTCACCGTGGCTGCTTATAGAGATGACGCGGCAGGGGCGATGCAAGTAGTTTCAGGTGGGATAGACCATGAGAAAGTGCATTATGAAGCACCTTCAGCCGCAGTTATTCAAACTGAGATGACACACTTTTTAGACTGGTTTAATCATGAGCTAGGATTAGACCCTGTAATCAAGGCTGGGTTAGCACACTTGTGGTTTGTTACCTTGCACCCGTTTGATGATGGTAACGGGCGTATAGGCCGTGCAATATGCGATATGGCTTTAGCTCGCGCTGATGGCTCACCACAAAGGTTTTATAGTTTATCAGCGCAAATGCAACGTGAGCGTGAAGACTACTACAATAGCTTAGAACAATCGCAAAAAGGCACTTTGGATGTGACTGCTTGGCTGGCGTGGTTTTTAGGTTGTTTATTACGTACAGTGCAAGCCGCAAATGAAGAACTAAAAAGCGTAGTGTATTTAGCTAATTTAAGTCGTCAATTGCCTAGTGGCAAGTTAAATGAACGTCAAATGAAAATGCTGAGCATGATGATGCACGGTTTTAATGGCAATCTTACTACGGGTAAGTGGGCGAAGATCGCACAATGCTCTACTGATACTGCTTTGCGTGATGTGAATGAGCTGGTTGAATTAGGTGTGTTGCTAAAAGCTGGCGAATCAAAACGTGCAGCTCATTATGTTTTAAGTGAGCTTTAATGGCTAGCTGTTTCGTGACTCACTAAATATCTAATTTAAAAAATCAAAAATAATAAAAGAGGTACTTATTAAATGAATTGTATTGCAGAAGGCCGCATCGCCTATGGCAGACGCTTTGCCACGGTAGAACCTGTATTTGGTAATATGACACAACGAAATAGCGATGTGAGTGACCATGGCACGTTACAAACACATAGACCCCCAGCCCTAGATTTTTATTAAATCGTGTCTGCCCCATCCCAACCTTCCTCAATTAGAGGGAAGGTTGGGATGGGGGTGCGAATGATAAATTGCGCTGGTTTAAATTCTACCCCACCCTAGCCCTCCCCCTACAAGGGGGAGGGAACAGTATTACTGAATTTTTATTTCAATATTATATGACTGATGTATAGATCAAACCTTGCTTAATCCCCGGCAAAGCCGGGGGGGTTACCTCATTTAATTAATTCAATTTCCCCTAGCTTGTCTTATCAAGGTTTCACTGCGTATAATCAAGTCTAAAGGGGGACTTAATGACCGCAGCCAGCTTTCGTGTTGCTCAGGATGACCAAGGCCGTCGCCATGTCCGGCTTTTGGGCCAATGGTCATTACGGGAAGCAACGAATGATTTTGCCAAACTTAAAAAATCACTACAGCCATTTTTTGCAGACACTTTCACAAAATGGGATCTGCAAGAGGTAGAACAACTGGATGCCGCCGGGGCCTCTACTCTCCTGTCTGGGTGGGGTAACAAACTCGATAGCAACATATCACTCAGGCCAGAACATACAGCGCTTTTCAATACACTGATTGGTTTAGCAAAACCTCCTGACAAAAAAACTGAACGTGACTGGCTCTCGCCACTTAATAGTTTAGGCAAAGGTGTATTCCACCTCCTGCACCATTTCACTGAGTTTTTTCGTTTACTCATTTCACTGCTCATCGAAATTGCCTATCTGCTCAGGCACCCGCAAGACTTTCCCTGGTGCGAATTCAGCGCTAACGTATACAAAAGCGGCGTGAACGCCCTGCCAGTGACAGCATTGCTGGGCTTTATGATTGGCGTTGTCATGGGTTATTTAATGTCCAAGCAACTGCATACGTTCGGTGCCGACATTTATATCGTCAATATTTTGGGGCTTAGCATCATTCGTGAACTCGGCCCCGTGCTAATGGCGGTGCTGGTCGCTGGGCGCTCAGGTTCTGCGATGACAGCACAAATCGGCGTGATGCGTGTAACAGATGAAATCGACGCGCTGACCACCATGGGGATTTCGCGTATTTTACGGGTTGTTCTACCCAAGGTGCTGGGGCTGACTTTTGTCGCGCCCTTACTGGTGTTATGGACATCTGGCTGGACGCTTGCCGGAGGTGCCTTTGCTTCGAATTTAGAGCTAGGTATCAGCCTACGCTTCTTTTTTGATTACTTACCGTTGGTTGTTGAACCCATCAACCTCACACTCAGCCTGATCAAGGGGTTGATGTTCGGTTTTGTTGTTGCGCTGGTTGCCTGCCACTTTGGTTTGCGTATCAAACCAAACACCGAGAGCTTGAGTAATAGTACAACGAGCTCGGTGGTAACCGCGATATCCGGAGTGATTCTGGTCAATGCATGGTTTGCAATCATGACGCGTGGCATTGGTGTATGAGCGAAAATCTCATTCAAAATACCCCGAGCGAAAGTATTCCTGATCAGGACATCATCTGTGATATACAAAATGTCTGTACGGAATTCGGTGACAATATTGTTCACCATAATCTCAACTTAGAAGTCAGACGCGGCGATATCACTGCCCTGGTTGGCAGGTCTGGTTGTGGTAAAACTACATTATTGCGACACATCATTGGCCTGACCAAACCCCAAAGCGGCAAGGTATTACTGTTCGGAGAAAATCTGCTCGACATGGAACGTGTAACACAGCGGCGACTGATGGATCGCTTTGGCGTACTGTTTCAACAAGGCGCATTGTTTTCAGCGCTTTCAGTATTCGATAATATCGCCTTCCCGCTGCGTGAATTAAAACAGTTTGATGAATCCGTTATCTACCAGTTAGTGATGCATAAACTGGCACTGGTAGAGCTTGATCCGCGCGACGCAAACCTGCTGCCTGCTGAAATTTCAGGTGGCATGGTTAAACGCGTGGGGCTTGCCCGGGCGCTTGCTCTGGAGCCGGAACTGCTGGTGCTGGACGAACCCACCGCAGGGCTGGACCCTGACCGCAGCCATAATTTTATTGATCTGGTTAAACAGCTCAAAAAATCATTGGGGTTAACCGTGCTTTTTGTCACTCATGATATGGATACGCTGGCATCGCTCGCCGAACGTGTGGCTGTACTGGAGGATAAACACATTATTGCAGATTGCCCATTAGCGGAACTGGCTAAAATTGATCACCCCTTTGTAATCAATTTCTTCCAAAGTATCCGCAGCAGGCTTGAGAAGCTATAATAAGTTATGGAAAACAGAGCTTACGCAATTGCAGTCGGCATCTTTACCTTAGTACTTGGAATAGGGTTGGCACTTGCCTATTGGTGGATCAGCGGCTCGCAGCAGGCCCGCACCGAGTACACCGTAAGCTCCCAACTGCCGGTTACCGGCTTAAGCCCGGAAGCTACAGTTAAATTTCGTGGCGTAGATATCGGCAAAGTAGTAGAAATATCACTAGCCCCCTCCGCTCAAACCACAGTCCTGATTAAGATTGCAGTCGAACAGAACTTAAAACTCAGTAGTGAAGCTTATGCCGAACTACGCCGGCAAGGTCTAACCGGGCTTGCTTATATCGATTTAAATGATGAAAGCAAAAACGCACCTGCACTGCCAGCCGGCAGCATCATTCCGCTTCGGCCAACCTTTGTGGATAACCTAATGTCCAAAGCGCCGGAACTGCTTGCTCGAATTGAAGTGCTTCTGCAAAGCAGTAGCCAGCTTACCGAGTCGGCCAACCGTGTTTTGACCAATATTGATATTCAGAAATTGAATAATTCAATTGCAAATTTTGAGAAGGCATCCGAGAAAGCGATACCAGCAATCGATTCCGCAACCAATATGTTCAACAATGCCAATAAAATGGTGTCAGAGAAAAATCAGGCACAACTCGTACAAACATTAGAAAGCGCACAACAGACTTTTGACTCTGCAAAACCGCTTATCAACGAGCTGGCTTTAACGACTCAAAAATTCCGCAACACAGCTGAACAGATTGAAATCAGCACAGGCCAACTCAGTAACACACTAGAAAATCAAACCTTGCCGCAGCTGCATACGCTGACTCAAAACATGAATCAAAGCGCAATTCATTTCAACCAGTTTATTGATACGCTGGAAGACAATCCGCAAAGCATCATTTTTGGAAAACCGGTTCCACCGCCAGGGCCAGGTGAAGAAGGCTTCACCATCAAACCATGAGAATCAAAATGCGCCATTTCATTTTAGTGTTAACCGGCAGCCTGATGATAAGCGGCTTGGCCGCTTGTGTTGGTATCAACAAAACCAAACTAAATATGGCCGTTTACGACTTTGGTTTATCTGTTTCAAACGAAAACAATCAACAGATCACGTCAAAATTATTGTTTGAAGAACCGATTGCTGCAGAATCTCTCAACCATAATAAAATTCGTTACCGTCTTAATTACCAAAATCCTTCGCGCGTTTTTTTCTATACTGAAAGCCGCTGGGCAGCTACTCCACCAGAGCTATTATCAAGCAAGCTGACTAACCTAGCCCATATAGCAAACACCACTAAAAACTGTAGCTTAAAGCTAAAAATAGAGGTTTTTGACCATGTGTTTCAGAGTGCAACTGCCAGCGAAGGTATCGTTCAACTGAGCGCACAGCTAGTTGAGAAAAAATCCAAAAAAATCATCCTCACTCAGCTGATTACCGAAAGTGCCCCTTCATCCACACCCAATGCGCAAGGCGGTGCAGCCGCACTACAAATGGCGAGTGAAAATGCCCTAAAAAAAGCAATCAACTGGGGAAACACAGCTGCTGAAAGCAACTTGCTTTGCCAATAAACACATATTCCAGATTTGCTTACCAGAATTACTTAAAGGTGTAAGGTTATATCGTGTATGCTTTTTCTTAACCCAACACGTTTCTCATATCTCCCACCACATTCTTGCTTGATGCAATTAACACAAGTTTTGAGCTGGCAACCAGCGACGGTGATTGATTAGTAGATTTTATTGAAGGAGTTGTCATGAAAAAATTATTGTTAGTTTTAAGTTTGGTAGTGATTGGATTGAGTGGCTGCTATATCAGGGGGCACCATGATGAGGGCTACCATAGAGGCCATGACCATGAAAGAGGTCATGATGAACATAGAGATAAGCATCGTGATAATCGCCATGGAGATCATTACGATCAACACAGGTAAGATAGTACATTGAGGGCTGCACTGTTAAGTTTCAAGACAACCAATAATTCTTAAATAAATACTAATGTATTGTTTTTAATATATATTCTTGGTGCCCCCGACACGAATCGAACGTGTGACCCTCCCCTTAGGAGGGGGATGCTCTATCCACTGAGCTACGGGGGCGGCTTACTTTGCAAGGGCTATATTATATAGTTTGTGGGCGCTTTAAATTTACAATTATTTCTGCTATTTTGATATTCTTCAGCAAAATATACTCAAACTAGACTTTGCAAGTATGTCCTTGCTGCTGAAATTCAGGAATATAATTTGCCAAGGTCATCACATTAAAATGCGTTGCTCTTACTGTAACTTGCATTATTTATAACGGTCATAGTTTAGTCGAGTAATTGTGCATCATTTGCTAAGCTAGTTTCAGAGGTGAGGTCAGCCATGAATACGCTATCTTCTATCAAAGGCATTCTGTTCGATCTGGATGGCGTGCTCTACGTTGGGTCGCACGCGATTGAAGGTGCGGTTGAGGCTGTAGGCAAAATTCAAGCCAGCGGCATACCATGCCGCTTTGTGACTAACACCAGCACGTTGTCTCTGGTGTCGTTACAACAAAAAATCAATGCATTAGGCTTTACAATCCATATCGATGAAATTATCAGCGCACCTCAGGCTACCCTACTTTACCTTCAGCGTCAGCACAATCCGGTTTGCCGTTTGCTACTGGCGGATGATGTAAAGAAAGATTTTAAAGCGTTTCGTCAATCGGATACGGCAGCAGATTACATTGTAGTTGGCGATATTGGCGACGCTTGGTCTTATGCGTTATTGAATGAGGTTTTCAATTGCCTGATGCATGGTGCAAAACTCATCGCCATCCATAAAAACCGGTTCTGGCAAACGGAACATGGCTTGCAAATGGATATCGGCGGGTTTGTTGATGCCTTGGAGTATGCAAGCGGCATCAAAGCGATGATTATTGGCAAACCTTCGCCTGATTTTTTTAAAATCGCTTTGGATGATATGGGGCTTAAGTCTAGCGAAGTTGCAATGATAGGAGATGACATTGACGTGGATGTGGCGGGTGGTCAGCAGGTCGGCTTAAAAGGGGTCTTGGTTAAAACCGGCAAATACCGGCAGAGCTATGCAGAGGCTTCAACCATCAAGCCGGATTTGCTTATCGACTCGATTGTAGATTTACCTAAAGTGCTTAGGCTTTAATACTGGTTTGCCAGTAGCTATTCGGTGTATGTTGAATCATTTACCAAACTGTTAATGAAGGAGTCTGCCATGAACGATGATACTTTTAATATGAGCATCCGCAAGTTCCTGAAAATGGTGGGAGTCTCATCCCAACACGAGATTGAGCGGGCCGTCGCACAAGCCATTGCGAACGAACAGCTTAAAGGTAACGAGAAGCTGCCGATAAAAATGACACTGACCATTGGTTCAGCGCAGCTTAATGTCAGCTTCGATGGAATAATTGAGCTGGATTAGGCGCACAAAAAGACACCCAGCCCAAGAATGGGAGCGCCTTAGTGTGCATTTGCCGCCAGCTCATTGACCTTGGCTGCCATGATGAAGTCATTCTCATGCAGACCGTTGATTTTGTGAGTCAGGAATACTACTTTGGCGTAGCCCCATCCTACGGTGATATCGGGATGATGCCCTTCTGCTTCACACAGCTCGCCAACTTTCTGCGTAAATGATAGTGCATCCTTAAAGTTGTTGAATTTATAAGTACGCTTCACCTTTGTGGCATTTTCCAGCAACTCCCAGCCTGGAACATCAGTGATATATCTCTCGGCAATGTCACAACTCATTGGTAGTACACCGCCTTGGCAAGGTGTACATTTCTTTGCGGTTAGGTTCAAATCGTCCATGATAATTTCTCCTTAATAGATTATTTCTCTACGACAATATAAAAAGCAAAAAGATTTGCCTAGAATCACATTAATAGTGCCCATTAGTCAGCTATCCGTCCTATCAACGTTGCACGGGAGTGTATGGCTTTTTCCTCAATCAAACGGGTGGCGGCGGCAACCTGCCCCCAGGTATTCCACAGCAGCACACCGCGTACGCGTCCATCACGCAAATAGTAAAGCACGCCCTTGCGGAAAGGTTCTTTCCAGTCTTCGACAATATCAAGGCTGGCATCAAGCTCTCCTACGGCTTCAAAGCCCAGATTAAACAGGTCAGAATAAAAGAATGGCAGGTGGCGATAGGCATTGGATTGGCCCGCCATGTTACTACCCGCCATTTCGCCCATGACATTGGCGTTGTCTTCATGTTCTACGCGCATGCGTTTATCCAGTGCAGCGCTGTGGAAATTCGCCACATCGCCTGCTGCATAAATGTCGGGATTGCTTGTGCGTAGCATTTCATCCACCACAATGCCATTGTCCACCGCGAGGCCGGCTTGCTCGGCCAACTCTGTGTTGGGCTGGATACCTAACCCGGCCACTACCCCGTCGGTGGTGATTTCTAGGCCTTTGCCAGTAGTCACAATTGTTCTGGCACCAGCCATCCGCACAGATTGGACGGTTTCAGACGCAAGCAAGGTGACACCCTTCTTCTGATAATAGGAATTCAGGAACTCCACGAGTGGTTGTGGATAAGCACGCGAGCCGATTCCGTTTGTCGGGAAGATCATCGTCACCCGTTTGCCATTCATTGCCAGCGCAGCGGCAATTTCAGAGCCGATGAAGCCGCCGCCAATCACGACAAAATCCGAACCATGATCGCTCAGTTTACGCAGATTTTGGTAATCGTCCGCAGTTCTGAAGTAGATTACGCCTTCGTCAGGTTGAGGTAGGCGGCGTGGTGTGCCGCCCGTGGCAAGCAGAAGTTTTTCATAAGTGTAGATACTTCCAGCAGCATCAATCGCCGTCTTCTTTGCCGGGTCAAGGGTGACTATTTTCCTGCCCAGACGCATGCTGACATTAATGTCACCAGTGTTGCGCCAAATGGATTCGAACGGCTTGTCCTTCCATAAGGATTTGGAAAGTGGCGGGCGGTCATAAGGCGGGTATTGCTCATCGCAAATCATGGCAATAGTACCACTTTGGTCGATTTTGCGGATGCCGCGGACGGCAGAGTCGGCAGTCATTCCGCCGCCGATGATGAGGTATTTGTGATGCTCCATAATCTATCTCCCTTGACAACATAGCGCGTTGACACACGCTGAAAACCAGCTTACCTGTGCCTGTTGAAATTGCACCAGGTAATTGTACTCTGATAAATTTACCTGTATTGATTTTGCAGATTCGCTCATGATTAACTGAAATTACACCTGCGTAAATATATTGTATTGGAACTAATATAGTACAGAATCAGTCCCATTAATGAGCGGAGAATGATGATGTTACGTATGGGAAAGTTAGCTGATTACGCTACGGTGATTATGACTTATATGGCGTGTGAGCCTGAGCTGGTAGTGAATGCTCAAAAGGTTGCATCGGCTATTGGGATTGAACTACCTACAGTCAGCAAGATACTCAAGATGCTTACGCAGGGGAAATTATTACGCTCCCAGCGAGGCTCTAAAGGTGGTTATACATTGGCCCGTACGCCAAATGAGATTTCGGTGGCCGAGATTATCGACATCATGGAAGGCCATCCGATGGGACTGACCGAATGTAGTAGCAGCCCTGGACTTTGTGCAAGGGAATCTGTATGTGCTATCCGGGGAAATTGGCAACAGATTAGCCAGACTATTCGTGAGGTTCTGGGGCGCATTACGTTGGTGGAATTGAGCCGTCCGGCTTTGCAAAATAAAAATATAGATGCCGGTCCGGTTCAAAAAAAGGCAGCTGAGTTTCAAGAAATATATGTAGAAGGCTAAACCAAGGAGTGAGTAGGAGTAAATATGACTACTGCGACCAAACAACTGGATGAACTGATTAGCCGTGAGTACAAGCATGGCTTTTACACCCAGCTTGAAGCTGACACTATCCCGCGTGGCCTTAACGAAGATACTATCCGGCTGATTTCCGCCAAAAAAAACGAGCCGGAGTTCATGCTGGAATGGCGGCTGAAAGCCTACCGGCACTGGCTAACCATGACCGAGCCACAATGGGCTAACGTGCATTATCCGCCGATTGATTACCAGAATACATTTTACTATTCCGCACCGAAATCTGAAAAAGACGGTCCACGCAGTTTGGCTGACATAGACCCTGAACTATTACGCACTTACGAGAAGCTGGGCATTCCGCTGAAGGAACAGCAGATATTGGCTGGCGTGGCAGTGGATGCGGTATTCGACAGCGTATCAGTGGCAACTACCTTTAAGGCAAAGTTGGCAGAACTCGGCATTATCTTCTGCCCGTTCTCCGAGGCTGTGCAAAAGCACCCCGAGCTAGTGCAGCAATACTTGGGCACGGTGGTACCCTATACCGACAACTTCTTTGCCAGCCTCAATTCGGCGGTATTCAGCGACGGCTCGTTCTGCTACATTCCGCCCGGCGTACGCTGCCCGATGGAGCTTTCTACCTATTTTCGCATCAACGCCAAGAATACGGGGCAGTTCGAGCGCACGCTCATCATTGCAGATGAGGACGCCTATGTTAGCTATCTGGAAGGCTGCACGGCACCGATGCGCGATGAGAATCAGCTACATGCTGCTGTGGTAGAGTTGATCGCACTGAAAGGCGCTCGCATCAAGTACGCCACCGTGCAAAACTGGTACCCTGGCGATAAAGAAGGCAAAGGCGGTATTTACAACTTTGTTACCAAGCGCGGAGAATGCCGTGGTGACAGCTCGCACATTTCCTGGACGCAGGTAGAAACCGGCTCAGCCATTACCTGGAAATACCCGGGCGTAATTTTGCGCGGTGACAATTCAGTGGGCGAGTTCTATTCAGTCGCCCTCACCAACCATTACCAGCAAGCTGACACCGGCACCAAGATGATCCACATTGGCCGCAATACCAAGAGCACCGTGCTGTCCAAGGGTATTAGCGCCGGCCACGGCCAGAACTCATATCGCGGACTGATAAAGGTGCTGCCTTCAGCTGAAAACGCGCGCAACTATACACAGTGCGATTCATTGTTACTCGGCGACAAGTGCGGCGCACACACTTTTCCTTACATCGAGGTAAAAAATCCCAGCGCTAAAGTCGAACACGAAGCCTCCACCTCGCGTATCGGTGAAGATCAGTTGTTCTATTGCACGCAGCGCGGCATTGCGCCAGAGGATGCGGTGTCGATGATAGTCAGCGGCTTCTGCAAGGCAGTGTTCCAAGAACTACCAATGGAGTTCGCGGTGGAAGCACAAAAGCTGCTTGGTGTCAGCCTCGAAGGTGGTACAGGTTAAAGGGGGCTAATATGATGCTCACAGTAAAAAATTTGCATGTGGCTATAGATGACAACGGTAACGGCAAGGAAATTCTACGCGGTATCGACCTTAATGTAAAAGCCGGGGAAGTACACGCCATCATGGGGCCGAACGCCTCTGGCAAGAGTACGCTGGCGCAGGTGCTCGCCGGGCGCGAAGGCTATCAAGTGACCGCCGGCAGCGTGCGTTATTCGGGACAAGACCTGTTAGCAATGACGCCAGAACAGCGGGCGCGTGAGGGCATATTCCTCGCTTTTCAGTATCCGGTAGAAATCCCTGGTGTAAGCAACGCGCTGTTCCTCAAAACCGCCCTCAACGCAATACGCAAGCACCACGGACTGCCAGAGCTGGACGCCATGGATTTTCTGAGCCTAGTGCGCAAACAAATGAAGCATGTTGGAATGGACGAGGCCCTGCTTTCGCGCGCCGTTAATGAAGGCTTCTCTGGTGGAGAAAAGAAGCGCAACGAGATTTTGCAATTAAGCGTGCTGGAACCGAAACTGGCCATTCTCGACGAAACTGACTCAGGCTTGGATATAGATGCACTCAAGCTGGTAGCTGACGGCGTAAATGGCATGCGTAGTCCAGAACGAGCCATCGTGCTGGTCACCCATTACCAGCGCCTGCTGGATTACATCGTGCCAGATGTTGTGCATGTGCTGTCGCAAGGACGTATCATAAAATCAGGCGGCCCCGAGTTGGCGCGGGAACTAGAGCGCCACGGCTACGGCTGGGTTGAGGCTGAAAGTACGGCAAGGCAGGTGGCATAGGAGCGATAAATGAACACTCAAGCGAAATCTTGGCATAACTTGGAACTAGAGCATGTACCTTACGCACTGGCTGGTCATGATGTGCCATGGGTATTGGCGGCGCGCCAGTCAGCATTCGCGCGTTTTGCGGCGCATGGGCTCCCGACTCGGCGTGAAGAAGAATGGAAATATACCGATGTGTCGGTGATCGGCAGGCGCACTTCTCTGGCACCTGATCACATTCCGCCCGACCCGTCATCTGAGGCCAAGTTGCTTGCGTGGACATTAGCGAGCGAAGATATGCATCTTATGGTGTTCGTTAACGGCCATTATGCTCCCGGGTTATCCATGATCGGCGATTTGCCTGCGGGCGTGCGAATAACAAGCCTGGCTGACACGTTAGATGATGCGGCTGACTTGCCACAGTATTTATTCGATCAGCAGCATGAACATACCATTTTCGCTGCCCTTAATAACGCTTTTGCTACCGATGGCGCGCTGCTGAATCTAGCACCAGGGACAGTACTGAAAGCACCGATTTACCTGCTGTTTATCGCCAGCGGACACGGTGTGGCGATTTATCCGCGTAATATCGTAGTTGCTGGGGATGGCGCACATGCCACGATAATCGAACATTACATGGGCACGCTGGACGCACACAATTTCACTAATGTTGTGACGCAAATCAATCTCGGTACTCACGCTGAAATTGAACATTGCAAGTTACTACAGGAAGGTCCTGCCGCCACCCACATTGCCGGCATCCATGCTGAGCAAGCCGCGGACAGCCATTTTGTTTCGCACGCCTTCTCTCTAGGCGGTCGCCTCGCACGTAATGACATCACAGCGCAACTGTTAGGCAAGGGTTGCCATTGCACCATGAATGGTTTATATCTACTTGATGACCGTCAGCATATTGATCACCACACTCGTGTTGACCATTTAGGAGCCGAGGGCGTCAGCCGGGAACATTATCGAGGCATTCTGGATGGGGAGTCGCGCGGCGTATTTAACGGCAAGGTAGTGGTTCACCCCGGAGCCAACAAAACTGATGCTCACCAGGCCAATCACAACCTGCTACTGTCGCGGCAAGCTGAAGTGGATACCAAGCCACAACTGGAAATTTTTGCTGATGACGTGAAATGTACGCATGGTGCCACGGTCGGGCAGTTGGATGATGATAGCCTGTTCTACCTGCGTTCGCGTGGAATCGATGCCGAGCTGGCACGTTCAGTGCTGATCTACGGTTTTGCCAATGACATTATCGGACGCATTGGCGTGCCGGATCTGCGCACACGCATCGAACATCTGGTGCTAGGACGTTTGCCACAAGGCGACCAGATCAAGGAGTTGCTATGATGATGGACCATCTATTTCAACCCTTGGCTTACCGCGACGAAGGTGCAGAGAATCTGGCAGTGCAGCGTTGGCGTACAGATTTTCCTATTCTGGAAACCAATGTCCACGGCAAGCCGTTAGTCTATTTAGATAACGCAGCCACCACGCAGAAACCACTAGCGGTGATTGAGGCCGAGAGCCTGTATTACCGTCATGACAATGCTAACGTGCATCGCGGCGTGCATGCCCTGAGCCAGCGTGCCACCGATGCCTTTGAAGCGGCGCGAGTCAAAGTACAAGGTCTGATCAACGCTGCCAGTTCCAATGAGATTATTTTCGTACGCGGCACCACCGAGGCCATCAACCTAGTGGCACAAAGCTACGGGCGTAGCCGTTTCAAAGCTGGTGACGAGATCATCCTGAGCCGGATGGAGCACCACTCTAACATCGTACCCTGGCAGATATTGTGCCAGCAGACTGGTGCCAGCCTGCGCATTATCCCTATTAACGATGCCGGCGAGCTGGAACTGAAAGCTTACGAACAACTGCTTGGTCCGCGCACCAAACTGGTAGCAGTGGCACATGTTTCTAACGCGCTGGGCACAATCAACCCTGTCAGGGCAATGATAGACTTGGCTCATGCTCACGGTGTGCCGGTACTGCTCGATGGTGCGCAGGCCATCGCTCACTTGCCAGTCGATGTGCAGGCACTGGATTGCGACTTTTACGCATTTTCTGGGCACAAGCTGTATGGTCCCACCGGCGTTGGCGTGCTCTACGGCAAAAACGCTTTGCTTAATGCCATGCCGCCGTACCAAGGCGGCGGCGATATGATTCGCTCGGTCAGCTTTGATGGCACCACCTACAACACGCTGCCATACAAGTTTGAGGCCGGTACGCCCAATATTGCTGGCGTCATCGGTCTGGGCGCCGCGGTAGATTACGTGGCCAATATCGGCTTTGATGCGCTTATTGAGCATGAACAAGCATTATTGACTTATGCAACGCAGGCGGTCATTGATATTCCGGGATTGCGCATCATTGGTAATGCACAGGAAAAAACCGGCATCCTGTCATTCGTGTTAGAGGGTGCGCATCCCCACGATATTGGCACGATACTGGACCGCCAAGGCGTAGCAATCCGCACTGGGCACCATTGCACAATGCCGCTGATGGAGCATTTCGGCGTATCAGCCACAGCACGCGCCTCGTTCGCCTTGTACAACACGAGAGCTGAGGTGGATAAACTGGTAGCGGCAATTTATCAGGTGAAAGAGGTATTTGGACGATGAACGACCTCCGTGAACTCTATCAGGAAACCATCTTTGACCATTATCGTCAGCCGCGCAACTTTGGCCGACTGCAAGCTGCCAATCGCAGGGCTGAAGGCTACAACCCACTGTGCGGCGACAAAGTAACGTTGTATCTACAGGTAGAAGACGGCGTAATCAAAGATGCAAGTTTTGAGGGTTCCGGCTGTGCTATTTCTACGGCCTCGGCCTCGCTGATGACAGAAAGTCTTAAGGGCAAGCGAGTGGAAGAAGCGCTACACCTGATGGATAAGTTTCACAGCATAGTAACCGGCACCGCCACGGCTGACGACTTGGGAAAACTTGCGGTCTTGGCTGGGGTGCGTGAGTTTCCACAGCGGGTGAAATGTGCAACGCTGGCTTGGCACACAATGCAAGCGGCTTTGGCAAACGTAGAAGAACCAGTAACCACGGAATAAAGTCCATATAAATGGCTAAGAAAATGTTTGATTGGATAAAATTTAGCAAGCAACAACAAGAGCAACCGCCTGGTAAAGACGAGTTAGAAACGCGTGTTGTTGAGATGCTACGTACTATCTACGACCCGGAAATGCCTGTAAATATTTACGATCTCGGCTTGGTGTACGGTTTGGATGTCGAATCATCAGGGTTGGTAAACGTCCGCATGACCCTCACTGCACCCAACTGCCCAGTGGCACAGAGCTTTCCTCAGAATGTGCAGGAAGTATTGATGTGCGTGCCTGGAGTCAGCGAGGTAAAGGTAGAGTTGGTATGGGAGCCGCCGTGGAGCCGTGAGTGCATGTCAGAGGCAGCGAGGTTGCAACTTGGAATGCTTTAGGAGGTGAATCATGAGCGACTGGATTGATGTTGTGGCAGTAGAAGACTTTATGCCCAGTACTTGCCGCGTAGTAACGACAGATGAAACCCCTATTCTTGTATTCAACCTTGATGGCCGCTATTACGCTGTTGAGAATAGATGCACCCACGAGGAAACTGAACTATCCGATGGCGTGCTGGAGGGCGAGGAAATCATTTGCCCACTACATGGCGCACGCTTCTCAGTTGTGACAGGCGCGGCATTAACCCCGCCAGCTTACGAGAACTTGCGCACCTTTCCCACCCGCGTCACTAATGGCTGGGTAGAGGTGGATGCCGAAGCGCAATGGAACATCGCATAACAACGCGTACACACGTTAATTAGTCCAGCAATTTGCAATCATGGGGTCAATTTGCATCGTCAGATCAAAGCAACTTGTTTGCCCATTCGTCGTGATTTAAACAACATTTATATTCTTTTTAGTTGTTAAGATATAGCAATTAAGTATTTTTTATTGTAAATAAAATACTTTAAAGTGCATGTATTCGCAATTTCACTCAATATGAATCGATAACTCAAGCAAGGTTCTAGCTATGGCCCTGCATAAATTGTTTTACGCGAAAATTGAAAAATAAGAAAGCGTTAGCCTAGGTACATTGAATAGAAATGGCTAATCCAGCTTAACAAACCCAGCAATAATTTTTACAGATTTATCAGAAATAATGGTTAATTTTTAAAATACACGCATTGCAAGACAAAATCTGGCACTGCACTTAATCAGGAGTACTCTTATCATGAGTTCAGTATTAATCGTAGGTGGTGACCAAATTGATGGCATCAAACAAGTGTTATTGAATTATGGTATTGAGCATATCAATCATTGGTCAGGTCGAAAAGTGGGTGACAGCAATAAAGTCATCCCGCAGGATACCAAGATTATTGTGTTAATCACCAACTGGATTAGTCACTCCATTACGCATAAAGTAAAACGCAATGCGCTGAAACGCGGCATAAAAGTAATTTATACGCCTAATGGTCCAAGTGCATTACAAAGCCGATTACAAAAAATCGGGCCTGATTTAGCACTGGAGGCTGATTGTAAATACCCCCATAGCACACACTCACATTTACTGCATTAACACTAAGGAATAACCAAATGGCCACATTACGCTTAGGCGATACCGCACCTGATTTTGTTCAGGAATCAAGTGCTGGCATCATTGATTTTCATACTTGGTTAGGAAATAGCTGGGGAATATTATTCTCACACCCTGCTGATTACACCCCTGTATGCACCACTGAACTTGGTGCCACAGCAAAGCTGGCAGATGAGTTTAAAAAACGCAACGTTAAGGTCATTGCACTGTCAGTTGATCCTGTTGAATCACATTTGGGTTGGATCAAAGACATTAACGAAACACAATCGACTACGGTTAAATTTCCTATCTTAGCCGATGCGGATAGAAAAGTTTCGACACTTTATGGGTTGATACACCCAAATGCCAGCAGCACAGCCACTGTGCGCTCAGTATATGTGATTGATCCGAACAAGAAGATTCGCCTAACACTGACTTACCCTGCCAGCACAGGTCGGAACTTTAATGAAATTCTGCGCGTGATTGACTCACTGCAATTGACGGAATATCACAGCGTTGCAACGCCCGCCAATTGGCAGGATGGTGATGATGTGGTGATTGCGCCTTCGATTACCGACCCTGAAGTGCTAAAAAGCAAATTCCCTAAAGGATTTAATGCCGTTAAACCATACCTACGATTTACGCCTCAGCCAAACAGGCTATAAGCACAAAAACTACAGATAAATCACAGATGTAGTTGATACATATTTAAGAAAAGTGGGGGCCGCTTAACACTTTAAACAAAGCGGTGCTCTTCTCCTTAGTTGTCCGGCACCTGTATTTAAATTGCGTACAGGTCACCGGACTTTTTTTACTTATCACTAACTAAAGCCCACCTGGCGTTTTATGTGAAGTTAAACGCAGCAAAGCATTTACCATTACATCTACTTCAGCAGGAGTGTTATAAAAAGCAAGTGATGGTCTCACTGTAGTTTCTAAACCAAAACGACGCAAAATCGGTTGCGCGCAATGATGTCCCGAACGCACCGCAATACCCTCTTGGTTTAATGCCGCGCCCACCTCTTCACTCTTATAACCATCCAGCGTGAAAGATAGCACACTCGCTTTTTCTTTAGCAGTGCCCACCAAATGCAAACCTGGTACTTTTTGCATGGCAGTTGTTGCATACAATAACAACTCATGCTCATAACGTGCAATATTATCAATGCCTACGCGCTCTACATACTCTAAAGCTGCACCCAAACCTACTGCATCGGCAATATTACCCGTACCGGCCTCAAACTTAGATGGCGCTTCATGATAGACGGTTTTATCAAACGTCACATCTTGAATCATATTACCGCCACCTTGCCATGTTGGCATATCAGCCAGCAACTCAGGCTTACCATATAGTGCGCCAATACCGGTTGGGCCAAATACTTTGTGTCCTGAGAACACAAAAAAGTCTGCATCTAAAGCCTGTACATCTGAGCGCATGTGTGACACGGATTGCGCACCATCCAGTAGCACTTTAGCACCTGCACGATGCGCCATCTGTATCATCTCTGTTGCAGGCGTCACTGTGCCCAACGCATTAGAAACCTGCGTAAATGAAACTAATTTCACCCGTGAAGTAAGTAGCTTTTGATATTCGGCCAGCAACACTTGACCACTATCATCCACAGGCGCAACTTTTAACTTGGCACCTGTTTCTTGGCATAGCTGCTGCCAAGGCACAATATTAGCGTGATGCTCGAGGTGTGAAATTAGAATTTCATCTCCTTCACCTATGTGCTTTTTGCCCCATGATTTAGCTACCAGATTAATCGCTTCTGTTGTTCCGCGAACAAACACAATGTTATCTACCGAAGGCGCATTGATAAAACGGCGCACCGTTTCACGAGCACCTTCATAGGCATCGGTTGCACGAGCCGCTAACTCATGTGCTGCACGGTGAATGTTTGAATTTTCATGCTGGTAAAAGTAGGCAATCCTATCAATTACCGCTTGTGGCTTTTGCGTAGTGGCTGCGTTATCAAACCAAATCAGCGGACGCCCATTCACCAACTCGCGTAAAATTGGAAAGTCTTTGCGTACTAAATTAGCATCAAACGGCGGATACGCCGCTGTTGGCAATTGTTCAGATTGGTTAAATGGCGAGTCCTGTAAAAAATAATATGGGCTGCTACTAAAATTGCTTGTAATAGGGCTACCTGAACCATTATTGCTAGAACCACCAGTTTGCCTACCTGATGAGCTACCAAGCAAATTTTTCAGCTCGTTTTCATAAGGATTATCAAAACTGCCAAGCAATTGTTCAAGTGCGATATCATTTGTAGCAAATGGACTTGACGCATATTGCAATTGCAAAACCTCTACATTTGCAATATCAGGTTTAGTTGATGCAATGCTGGGACTTGCTGACAAAATAGAAGGCGTAGGCGTTTGCACCGCACTTTGCTGCGTACTTAGCGGTGCACTGGCACTGGGCAAAACAGAATCCGTAGCAATGTGTGATAACGAAGCATTAGAAGGGAAATCCGGTTGCCTTCCTAATGGCGAATCCGCAGGAAACCCTTCTGCATAGATTTCATTAACCATACGGCTTAACTCAACCACATCTAAATACCCCGTTTCGCTGGCTTGCCTACCTGATCCTAATGCCGCCGCCATGCGTGGATGCTCACCTGGCAGTGATACCAAAATAGCTTCTGGTTCAAATGACGATAAATCAGCCAAACTAGATGAAAATGTATTATTTGTACTCATAGTAGTTGCCTACATCAACGTTTTCAAGCACGGCGATTGCGTCATCAGTTAACACCGCTAGTGAGCAATAGAGTGAAACCAAGTATGATGCAATTGCCTTATGGTTAATGCCCATGAAACGTACTGACAAGCCCATGCTTTGTTGGCCGGGCAAGTTTGGCTGATACAAACCAACCACACCTTGACGGCTTTCACCTGTACGTAACAATAGAATATTCGTTTTACCTTTGGTAACTCTTAATTTATCACAAGGGATAATCGGCACGCCACGCCATGTAATGAATTGTGAGCCAAATAAGGCAACTGTTGGCGGCGGCACGCCACGACGTGTACACTCGCGACCAAATGCTGCAATTGCTTGTGGATGCGCTAAGAAAAATGCAGGTTCTTTCCATACTTTTGAAAGCAACTCATCAAAATCATCAGGGGTTGGAGAACCACTGCGTGATTTCACTTTTTGTGCCGCCGCTACATTATGCAATAAACCATATTCTTTGTTGTTAATAAGCTCGCTTTCTTGGCGTTCTTTTACCGTTTCAATAGAAAGGCGTAATTGCTCTTTAATTTGGTTATGTGGGCTACTGTAAAGATCAGACACACGCGTATGCACATCCACCACCGTGTTTACCGCGTTCAAGACATATTCACGCCCCCACTCTTCGTAGTCCACAAAGGTTGCAGGTAAGTCACGCTCATCCTTAGCAGAACAATCTACTTCAATGGCATTTGGGTCTTTAGCTTTATTCAGGCGATAAATACCTGCTTCAACAGGCACCCAATGCATTAAATGCACTAACCAACGTGGCGTAATCGTGCTCAGCATTGGTGTCGATTTGGTTGCATTTGAAAGCGTACGTGCGGCAACGTCACCTAATGCGGTTTGATGATGGTTAATATCTGTCATGTAAATCTCCTAATAAAGTTTAGTGCGAGTAGGTTTTTGGGTTTTAATGATGCTGTTGAGTTTCGTGTGTCGGTTTGCCTTCGCTGTTAGCATTTGTGTGATGCTGACTTGCATCTAATGGCGTAGCCAAGTTTTGCGCTTGGGTAATATTACTGCCAGCAGGCACGCTACGCGTGAGCCACACATTACCGCCAATTGCAGATCCGCGCCCAATGGTAATGCGCCCTAGTACGGTGGCACCTGCATAAATCACTACGTCATCCTCAACAATAGGGTGGCGCGCATTACCTTTTATCAAATAGCCATCTTCATCAACAGGAAATCGTTTAGCGCCCAGCGTCACGGCTTGATAAATGCGCACATGTTTGCCAATAATGGTCGTTTCACCAATGACGACACCTGTACCGTGGTCGATAAAAAAACTTTCTCCTATATCTGCCCCAGGGTGAATATCAATGCCAGTAACCGAATGTGCAATTTCCGTCATCATGCGTGCAATGAGCGGCAAGTTTAAGCCATGCAGTACATGTGCTAACCGATAATGAATCGTCGCCAATATGCCTGGATAACACACCAATACCTCATCAATACTTCTGGCGGCAGGGTCGCCCTCAAACGCCGCTTTAATGTCGGTATCCAGCAACAAACGCACGCCAGGCAATTGTTTTGCAAACGCGCGCACAATGTCGATAGGTGATTTTGTAACGTCACTCAAAGATTTATTCTGGTTAAACTGATTTTTTGTATCAACGACAAAATTTAATTCCAGTTTTACTTGTGCAATGAGTTCACGCAACGCTACATCCAGTGTATGCCCCACAAAGTAATCAATGCCGTCATCTTTTAAGTCTGGCAAGCCTAAGCGGTTTGGAAATAAAGCCGCAGCCAAGCCTTCAACCACATCTTGCAATGCTTTTCGAGATGGCAACTTAGGTGGCTTATCGCGCCGTTTTCTAGTTTCTAGTGAAGAAAGCCGCAAGTTACGTAACTGCATCACAATTTGGCTAATGCCTAAATCGCTGGTAATTGCACTGGTAACGACACTTTCATCATCGTTATTTTGGTTAATTTTCATCTTTTTTCACTTTTATCACCTAATAATTTCAGTGATTTAAAAACGCAAAAAGCCAGCGGTCTCTCGACACGCTGGCTTCCGGTTGTCCGGTCAGCACACGCTAACTAATTAAAATTAAATATTTGACTGGTAAATTTTAAATTACTAACCAACTAATATCTGCAATATACACCACTCTAGTAGGTAAAAAAAGAGCTGCCATAAAATTACTTTTTACAATATTTAATTATAAATATATTACTTAACATTCTTTTAAATTATTTATAAAGACGTTTAAGATAACTAACTTCTAAATCTTTATCCTAGAGTAAACCCATGTTTAAAAAATCCATTATTTCAAGTTTGTTTGTAATTTCAAACTTACTGCTAGTACCGAGTGCAAATGCAGATACAACATTGCTAAATGTTTCATATGATGTCACCCGCGAGTTTTACAAAGACTTTAACCCCTCTTTTATTAAGCACTGGAAGCTAAAAACAGGCGAAACTATCACCATCAATCAGTCACATGGCGGCTCTAGTAAACAGGCTAGGTCGGTAGCTGATGGACTTGAAGCTGACATCATCACCATGAATCAAGCACCAGACATTGATATTTTGTATGAGCGCTCAAAGCTTATTCCTAAAGATTGGCAAAACCGTTTACCTAATGCCAGCGTGCCAACCACTTCAACCACAGTATTTTTGGTACGCAAAGGAAATCCCAAACAAATTAAAGACTGGGATGATTTAATTAAACTAGGCATTGCTGTGGTGCTTCCCAACCCAAAAACCTCTGGTAACGGCAAATATAGCTACTTGGCTGCCTGGGGTTATGTGATTAAAAAAGGGGGCGATGATGCCAAGGCAAAAGAATTTGTCACCAAACTCTTTAAAAACGTACCTGTTTTGGATGCTGGTGGGCGTGGCGCAACCACCACCTTCGCTCAGCGTGACATTGGTGATGTATTACTAACCTTTGAAAATGAAGTCAATTTAATCAAAAAAGAACTCGGCGATAAATTTGACGTTGTATATCCTTCAGCAAGTATTCTTGCCGAAAACCCTATTGCGGTGGTTGATAAATATGTAAATAAACATAAAAACCGTACCGTAGCAGAAGCCTATGCACAATATCACTACTCTGAGACTGCACAGGAGATCGCAGCGCAGCATTACATCAGACCGAGTTTGGCCTCTGTGGCAGAAAAATACAAAAGCAGATTTAAAGTGCTAGATTTGTTCAGCGTCGATGAAGTATTCGGTAGCTGGACTAAAGCTCAAAAAACACATTTTGCCGATGGCGGTACGTTTGATCAGATTTATCAAAAGTAGCGCCTTAACTTAAGGTTCTCTACACTTAAGTTTTTATCAGCAGTATATTAAGTGCCAAGTGAATGCCAGCATTTACTTGGCACTTAATACATATATAGGATTGAAATCCGGTGGTTAATTTGGCTCCATCAATAACTATTAAGCGATTGATTTTATTTAATAAAAATATATTTTTGATGGTTTAAATTTTCCAAAAACGCAATAATAACGCATTGATTTCTTGCAAATTTCAGAGTGTTTTTATGGACCACAATCGTCATTCTTGCCAATGGTGAACTGTTCCATCAACCGTTGATTGAACCCATCAATATGGAACATCCTTTAGTTAAACTCGTCGTGTTGATTGATTGGCAGGTCTTTAAAATGCAATGGGCAGGGTTCTTTCCGTCTAAGACAGAGCGACCTACCACACCGCAGCTAATTTCAGGCTTACATACCTTGCCCTCGGCAGTTGCTCATGCGTGCACTCACTACTTGCACACCAAAAGCGGTGTTTGTGGATAGAGGCTGGCATCGAGGTTACTAGTGAGACAATCTGTCGTAGAGAGCCATCCGGCTTTTTTGCATCCAGTGTTTTGTGAGCCAACTGCAATTGTTGATTGTTGCCATACCACAACTATTACTTATTGCTCAGTTCAATCAGCTAAAAACTGCATGAACTGAGCTATTCAGAATCGACTAACTAGCCTGCCACTGGGTCGTTCGACGAGAGTTACCCATTTAAGGTAAAATGGCGTTTTACCTTAAATCCCTACCGCACATGTCTCTGCAAGAAGAAATCACCCGCCGTCGCACCTTTGCTATTATCTCTCACCCTGATGCGGGTAAAACCACGCTCACTGAAAAACTGTTATGGTTTGGTGGCGCGATTCAAGTCGCGGGTGAAGTCCGCGGCCGTAAAGCCTCGCGCCATGCCACATCAGACTGGATGGAGCTTGAAAAACAACGCGGTATTTCGGTGACGTCTTCCGTCATGCAGTTTCCATACCGTGAGCACATGATTAACCTGCTCGATACCCCCGGCCATGATGATTTTTCTGAAGATACCTATCGCACATTAACCGCAGTGGATTCTGCGGTGATGGTGATTGATGCAGTCAATGGTGTAGAAGCGCAAACCATCAAACTGCTCAACGTATGCCGCATGCGCGATACGCCTATTATCACGTTTATCAATAAACTAGACCGAGAAAGCCGCCCGCCGATTGAGTTGCTGGATGAAATTGAAACTACTTTAGGCATGGAATGCGCGCCGATGACGTGGCCGATTGGCATGGGAAAAAGCTTCCGTGGGGTTTATAACCTCTATACCGATACTATTTCATTTTTTGATCCGCGTGCCGAAAAAGGCACTTCAGAAATCATTCAGGGCTTGGATAATCCGCGCCTGGACGAATTGCTAGGGCACTTGGCGGCTGAGTTGCGCATAGACATTGAACTGGTGCGTGGCGCCTCTCACGCGTTTGATAAAACACGTTATTTAAATGGTAAACAAACCCCAGTTTACTTTGGCTCTGCAATTAACAACTTTGGCGTGCAATCATTGCTGGATGCGGTGGTGGACTTATCCCCTGCCCCGCTTGCACGCAATACGGCAAGCCGCTTAATTGCGCCCGATGAACCTAAGTTTTCAGGTTTTGTGTTTAAAATTCAAGCCAATATGGACCCGAAACACCGCGATAGAATTGCATTTTTGCGCGTATGTTCTGGTCGTTTTGAACGCGGCATGAAGATTAAACAAGTCAGCACGGGCAAATTAATGGCGGTGAACAATGCCATCACCTTTATGGCGCAAGACCGCACCACCATGGATGAAGCGTATTCCGGTGACATTATCGGCATCCCCAACCACGGTACGATTAAAGTAGGCGACACCTTCTCTGAGGGCGAAGCGCTAAAATTCACTGGCATTCCATCATTTGCCCCTGAGTTTTTCCGCCGTGCGCGCATTAAAAACCCAATGAAAATGAAGCAATTGCAAATCGGCCTGAAACAGCTGGCAGAAGAAGGTGCGGCGCAATTATTCCGCCCATTGCTTTCAAACGACCTGATTTTAGGCGCGGTAGGGATGCTGCAATTTGAAGTCGTCGCACACCGTTTAGAACATGAATATAGCGTGGATATGGTGTTTGAACCTTACGACTGCTACACCGCGCGCTGGCTACGCGGTAAAGACGCTGACCTTAAAGCCATTGCCGATAAATACGGCTTTAACGTGGCACTCGATGGCGCGGATGAATACGTTTACTTAGCGCCTAACCGCGTTAACCTGCAATTGGCACAAGAACGCTACCCAGAGATAGAATTTTTAGAAACACGTGAAATCGCTTAAAGCACCTTTAACTAACTGTCTATGTGAAAGCGGCAAGCCTTACCAAGCTTGCTGCAAACCATATCATCTTGGTACCGCTCCAGCACCCGCCGCCGAAGCGCTTATGCGCTCACGCTACACCGCCTATGTATTGGGGTTAGAAGATTATCTATTAAACACATGGCATCCTGACACCCGCCCGCAAGCACTTAATCTCGCAGATGACACAGCGATTAAATGGCTGGGCTTGCAGGTAGAGCATGCGGAAATAACTAGCAACAACACTGCAACAGTAGCGTTTATAGCGCGTTATAAAATCGGCGGCAAGGCTGAAAAAATGCATGAAGTCAGCCAGTTTGTCCGCATAGAAAACCGTTGGTATTATTTGTCTGGTGTGCATATCGGTTAATCAGTTGCTGTTAAACATTCTCAAACACCTCACATAACTGGCTTAACAATTGCCCGAAAATCGTCGCACTTCGTCCATATCATTTGGATTCTTTGAAGCATAGGCCAATCGACGCGCTACTCACTCCCAGGTAGACTAACCCCCACAATTGAGCCAATGACCTCTTTTGCTGTTCCAGATTCACTCACAACCAGTTTCAGCTCTTCTCTTACCTGTAGCCAAGCCCCATTTGCCGTTAAAAACCTGTACTCATGTATTAACAAATCACTTGCGTTCATATTTTGTAAACGCACCATTACATTGGGTAGATCATCTTGATGAATATGCGCATGCCAAAACCCGCTGTGCGCCATGAACTTGTCTTTGTCATAGCCAAATAGTTGGCTGATATTTTTGCTCACAAAGGTCATCGCGTATTCTGGCATAGGCGTTCTGGCAAAAAAGATAATAGGGATTGTATTCACAATCTCACCGATACGCGATTTTTCACGCTCGGACTCCAAAACATCTAAACGGCGCAGCTCTTCATCAATGTCTGTGTATAAATAATTTTGCACATTGCCAGCATGAATCTGCTCTTCGACAATATGCAGTAACTCATAACTTTTCATATTCATCGCATGTGCAAGACTGCTCACAGTTTTTAAACTGGGCTGTTTAACTCCACGCTCTAACATAGAAATAAAAGTACGCTCTAAGCCAGAAAGTGAGGCTAACATTTCTTGTGTAAGACCAAGATCCAAACGAATTTTTTTTATCACTACACTAAATAAAGATTTATGCATGTGCTTCCGTTTTTTTAAGCGTTACTGTTTAAGATTGAGTTTGAGCACAAATCGCTGTATTTTTACCGGCACTTTTAGCTTGATATAAGGCATCGTCAGCACTAGCCACAAGTATTTTTGGGTTATCTCCAGCAATAGAGGATAGTGCAATACCAATACTAGCCGTCACAGATACGGTGCTTTCCAGTAGCATAATCGGTTGCGAGATAGATTCTATCAATTTATAGGCAACATCCATCGCCCCAAACTGTTCGGCAATATCTTCTAACACAACAACAAACTCATCGCCACCCAGGCGGGAAACGGTGTCTTCACCGCGTGTATTGGCTATTAAACGCTCAGCCACAACTTCAAGCACGCGATCACCTGCCTGATGACCATAGTGGTCGTTGATTAATTTGAATCCATCCAGATCTATCATTAGCACTGCCACTAAGTCACCAGTGCGCTTGGTACGAGATAAAGAATGACTTAATCGCGCATTAAACAAAAGGCGGTTTGGCAGTTTGGTTAAAGGATCATGATGCGCTAAAAACTCAAATTCGTCATGCGCTAATTTTGAAGAGGTAATGTCAGCAAACACCGCAATGTAATTCTTCACCTGCTTTTTAGCATCCAAAATGGCGCTGATTGTTAGCCACTCAGCATAAGTTTCACCACTTTTCCGCCGATTCCACAACTCGCCTTGCCAATAACCGCTAGCGTTTAGCGATTCCCACATGCGTCCATAAAAAGCTTTATCTTGCCTACCTGAACTAAGTACACTTGGGTTTCTGCCACGCACTTCATCTTCCTCATACCCTGTAATTTTCATAAATGCAGGGTTGACTGACAGAATGTTAGCCTTGGCATCGGTAATAATGATGCCTTCAATGGTATTGTCAAAGATAGAAGCCGCCTGTTTTAACTTGCGTTCTGAATGTTTCTTTTCAGTTTCATCCTGTATGGTTTGCACAAAACCCAAGAGATTATTGTCTTGATCTTGAATCGGTGCCATCCGCACGTGCAGCTCAAACATTTCATCTTTAATCTGATGCGCTAAATCATACTCATAACTCTCGCCAGCTTGCACTTTATCTAAGGCAATCAGTAGATGATCCACAGGCATATTTGCCTTGTTAAATAACAACTCAAGTTGTTCACCGCTTATATTTTCATGTGCAATACCAAATAAAGTTGAAGCGGCAGGATTTAAATAGCGCACATTTTTTTCCGGGTCTGCAATAATCAAACTCACCCCAAGGGACTCATGCAGCACAGCAGAAAGTACATGCCGTTCATCCAACTCTTTACGGATACGCACAATGTCATCCGCTTGTCTTTTAATAATCGTATTCAGCATACGCACATAGTGACTCTCAATTTTTTTCACTACGTCATGTTCAGTCATCAGGCCTTCTAGCATGCCTTGATCATTCACCACCACCAAAGTGCGTATTTGTTGCTCACGCATGCGCTCTATCGCAAAGTAAATGGATCGCTGACTATGCACAGAAATAACTGGTGAAGACATAACATCGGCCAATCGCACACGGCTGTTCGCATGGTCTCGCCCTAACCTCACCAAATCTCGCTCGGTGATTATGCCAATCGGCTTATCTGACTCAGTAATCACAATGCCGCTGGCTTTGGATTTGACCATCAAAACAATGGCATCATGTAGCGTGTCATCCTTGGTCAGCGTACAAATATCCAGACTCATGATATTTTCAACAATTTCCTGACCAGAAAGTACGTCAAACCCCAGCAGCTTCATGAAATCGCTATCTGTAGCGATTCCATATAAATCACCTTCGCTATCCACCACAATTAAGTGACGTAAATTCTTTTGTGCGCAAAGATGGTACGCCTCAAATAAATCGAGATGTAATGGTGCTACAACAGGCACATCACTCATCACACTACTAATTGATGTGGTGGCTGGGTTCAATAATTCAGGAATGATGCGCAAGGCATCTCGCTCAGTAAAAATGCCGATTGGACGTTTACCCTCAACCACCACAACCGAGCTGATACGATGACCAGCCATCATTTCCAATACCTCGGCCAATACCGCAGTTTGCGATACGCACGTGGGGTTAGTCGTACAAATTTCTTTTAACGAAATTGAGGTCATAGGGCTTTATTATTTCATCGAAGTTATTTTGACGGATATCAAATATATTTATATCGCGCCCCATTCTATGAGGTTTTGGCTTAGGGTGCCATAGACTATGGTATACATCATGACTACAGAAAATTAAGATAACGAAACAGAACCAATCTGCCGGCAAAAATAGTGATGGTCAAAGCTATTTGAATTGATGCTGCCGATGATTACCTTGGCATAGGGAAATAGTCACTATTGGAAACAAGGGGTGAATTCGACTCCCAACTGCAACACTAAAGTGAACCGATCTAAATCAGATCAGTTCCAGCTAACTAAGCACTCTCAAATGCCTCACACAACTGGCTTAGCAATTGCCCGAAAATCGGCAACACTTCATCCATGCCATACGGACTATCATCATCGGTGCCTGCTATCACAAATGAAATCACTAATTTATCCAGGTTTTCTCTAAACTCGGTCCAATGCTCGACTTCTGTGTCGGCGATCAGTTGAAATTTATTAAAGCCTGATTCAATAATCTCAATGAGCTCAGCCTCTGGCAGGCCTGCAAATAATGTTTTTGCGATGGTAATTTGCACAGTCTGAAAGTCTGGCGTTACGCCTTCTTGCACTAATGGCGAGGTAAAAAACGCATAGGCCAGCATGGCGTAGGCTTGATACACGCTCAGCATATCGAAGTTTTCAGTGCGCTCGGCTAAAGGTGAACGATCAGCGGCCTGAATAGCTTTAAACGTCACATAACAACTTAGATAATCCGCTGCGCTGAGTGGGTCGTATTCATCTAAATTGGTGTTAGGTTTTGCTTCATCATCACGCAAAGTTGCCGCTAAACATAAGGCATGCATGAGTGTTAAGCGTTGTGAGTATTGAGTTTCCATCATAAATCCTATTTTTGAACTTGAATAAAAATGTTTATCTGATTTGCTATTACCTAATACCTGCCGTTCCCTGAGCTTGTCGAAGGGGACACTATCCGTCCCCTGAGCTTGTCGAAGGGTGCAACGTGTTCCCTTCGACAAGCTCAGGGGACGGGTTACTACTCTAGCACTGGCATTGCCTCTAACAACTCGTGCAATGTTAACCAGCGCTCTTCAGCTGCTTCTAATTTTGTTGCAAACTCCGCTTGCGTTTTTAGTAATTGCTGCAATGCGCTTTTATCAGCGGCGGTATAAAGTGCACCATCATTTAAGCGTTCATCACAATCTTTTTTACCAGTTTGCCACTGTGCCATGTTGCGCTCAATAAGCTCCAACTCCTTTAGCAACGGACGACGCTCGGCAATTCTAGCCTGGCGCTCTGCTTTATTAAGCGCACGCTCGTTTTTGTTGGGCTTTTCAAGCACCGCTTGCGTCGCTTGTTTTTCTTTTAAACGTTGTTCATTTAACCATCGGCTATAGCCTTCTAAATCGCTATCAAACGGTTCAGCTTTGCCGTCTGCTACTAAAATAAATTCATCACAACTGGCGCGTAATAAGGCTCTGTCGTGCGATACCAAAATCACACCACCGGCAAAATCTTGCAAGGCCAGCGTGAGTGCATGGCGCATTTCCAAGTCCAGATGGTTAGTTGGCTCATCTAATAATAACAAATTTGGGCGCGTCCAAATTAACAAAGCCAACGCTAAACGTGATTTTTCACCGCCTGAAAAGTTCGCGCAAGGTGACCTTGCCATCTCACCTTTAAAATCAAAACCGCCTAAGTAATTTAGATGTTCCTGCTCACGTGTTTGTGGGTCTAATTTCATCATGTGCTGTAAGGGCGATTCATCAGGGCGCAACTGCTCTAACTGATGCTGTGCAAAATAACCGATATTGAGATCTTTACCTTCTACCCGCTTGCCAGACAACGGCTCTAGCTCATGCGCTAATAATTTGATCAGCGTAGTTTTACCTGCGCCGTTCCTACCCAATAAGCCAATGCGCTCACCTGGCCTAATCGCCAACTCAATATTGCTAATTAACGCGACACCGCCGTAACCAACACTCATGCCATCCAGCACTAGCAGTGGGTCAGGTGCAGCGATTGGCGCTCTAAACTCAAAGTTAAATTGTGAGTCCACATGCGCGGCAGAAATCATTTCCATGCGTTCGAGTGCTTTAATGCGACTTTGCGCTTGGCGCGCTTTGGTGGCTTGCACCCGAAAACGGTCGATATAACTTTGCAAGTGCGATACTTTGCGTTGCTGCTTTTCAAACATGGCTTGTTGCAAGGCTAGTTTTTCTGCGCGTTGACGCTCAAAATCTGAATAACCACCACGATAAAGCGTGAGCGTTTGTTGCTCAATATGGGCGATATGGTTCACAATCGCATCCAGAAAATCTCTATCATGCGAAATCAATAGCAACGTACCGCGATAGCTTTGCAACCAGCCCTCTAGCCAAATCACCGCATCTAAATCCAAGTGATTAGTCGGCTCATCCAGCAACAGTAAATCAGAACGGCACATCAGCGCACGCGCTAAATTGAGGCGCACGCGCCAACCGCCAGAGAACGTAGAAACGGCTTGTTGCAAATTGGCTTGGCTAAAACCCAAGCCGCTTAACAACTCAGCCGCGCGCGCCTTAGCACTGTAACCCTCAATATCAGTGAGTCGCTGATGCAGTTCAGCAATCAATTCGCCTTGATGGTTAGTTTCAGCTGACACCAGCTCGGCCTCAATTTCACGTAGCTCGGCATCGCCATCTAATACAAACTCGATAGCGGGCATAGCCAACGCGGGGGTTTCTTGCGCTACATGTGCCACCACCCAGCTTGCGGGCATGTCTAAATCGCCTTTTTCAGGGTGCAGTTCACCACGCAACAAGGCAAAAATGGATGACTTACCCGCGCCATTGGCACCCGTTAAACCTACTTTATGACCAGGGTGTAGCTGCAAGGATGCGTCCTGAATGAGGATTTTTGAACCGCGCGTGAGTGTGAGTTGTTTAAACTGAATCAAGTGATAGTAATCTCAAAAAAATTGTTTGCCCGATTGGTCAACCAATTTTTGGTTAAGCCAGCTTTTGGCTTGTCCGTAGAATATATGAGCTAAAGCTCATTATTCATACGCCAAAACCGCTATTCTAAATGATTCAGAGAATAGTCTTTACATCTGTTTAGTTATTACAACCGTAATTTACTTAAAATTACTCAGTTTTACATACGCAATGCCTTGAATATCAATCGTTTTGAGTGATATTGCAGTAAAATGGTCGCTACTTACACACTAAAAATAAACCCTACTATATCTATGGTCAAAAAATCTCTATTTTGGGTTTACCGCGCAGCGCTCTGGCTCACAAGCGCCGTGATTACCATTTTGCTTGTAGTCGCATTAAGCCTGCACTTTTGGTTGATGCCCAACATCAATCAATACAAGGAATCCATTGCCACATTTGCCAGCCAAGCTACTCAACAAAAAGTGGTCATCGGCAATATTAAGGCAGATTGGCGCGGTGTTAATCCACATTTATCACTCAGTAATATTACTATTTTTGATCTCCAAAACCGTCCTGCTTTGCAACTTGAACAGTCGGATATTTCTTTGTCGTGGCTCAGCATTCCGTTGCTTGATCCGCGTCTAGCAGAGCTCGTTATCCACACACCAGAGCTGACGATTCGCCGCGTTGCCAGTGGTGAGATTTTTGTTGCCGGCATCAGCATGCTGGGAGAATCTAAACCTGATTTACCTAACTGGTTATTAAGACAAAATAAACTCATCATCAATAACGCTAAAGTGATTTGGCTGGATGAAAAACGTGGCGCACCCGCGTTAAGCTTGGATAAGCTAAATATTGAGGTTGTTAGCTCGCCATGGAGAAACTTAATTAAAAACCATTTATTCACAGTGAGCGCACAGCCTTCTACTGGTAGCAAACATCCAATTGTCATGCGCGGCAATTTCTACGGTAATGATGTCGGCCAGATGGCTACGTGGCGTGGCAATATTGCGGTACAGCTCAAAGACGCCAATTTAGCCGCTTTTAAACCGTGGCTTGATTATCCATTAGATTTACAGTCTGGTACTGGTAGCGCTGATGTCAGCATTAAGTTTGCCGGTAATCAAGTGCAATCCATCACGAGTGAGGTCAACCTTATAAATCTGCAGTTACAACTTAAACCCAGTGCAGCGCCAGTAGCGCTAAGCAAGCTAGCGGGAAAGATTGACTGGAAAAACTTAAACAAACTTAATTTTTCAATGATGCCTAAAGTAGGCACGGCTAAAAAAAGTTTTGGCCATTCAGTGAGCCTGAATGAACTGACGCTTATTGCAAATAATGGGTTGAATTTACAAAATATCAATGCTGACTATGCCCAAACCAACGAGGGTCAACAAACCTTTAACTTAAAGGTGCCTCTGCTTGATTTAGCGCTGATTCAACCCATCCTGTTGCAACTGCCATTACCAGAAATAATCATACAAAAAATCACTGGAATGGCTTCACAAGGCACACTCAATAACTTAGCAATGCACTGGGGCGCACAAAATAATAAAACAAGCGCATACCAGATTGATGCCAAATTTAATCACTTAAGTATTCAGGCATACGAAAAAATACCCGGTTTTACTAACCTATCGGGTGAAATACAAGCAAATGAAAAAGATGGGCACTTACAGCTAGACTCGCAAAATGCCAAATTAGATATTAAAGGCATACTACGCGGAGCAATTCCTGCAGATAAGCTAAGTGGGCAAATATCCTGGAGCATCGGCGATAAAATGACCGAGATTAAAGCCAGTAAACTTAGTATTAGCAGCCAGCATCTATCTGGCGTAGTAGATGCCAATTACAAGATGGATGGCATTAAGGGCGGCTATCTTAATTTACAAGGTAAATTTAGCAATGGCAACGCGAAGTTCGCATCATTTTACTACCCGATCATGCTCGGTGAAACCACGCTGCATTGGTTGGATACCTCAATCTTGGCCGGGCGCGCCGAAGACATCAACCTCACCGTAAAAGGCCGTTTGGGTGACTTTCCGTTTGTCGATAGTAAAAACAATTTAGATCCGAAACAAGGTTTATTTAAAGTCACAGCTAAAATAAGCGATGCAGTTTTAGAATATGGGACTGGCTGGCCAGTGATAGAAAAGCTTGGATTAACGATGCTGTTTGAAGGCAAGCGCATGGAGTTGAATGCGCATACTGGACGCATCCTTGGCAACCAAATCATTAAGAGTAAAACAACGATTGCACAACTGGATGCCGACTATCCTATACTCAGCATTGACTCTGAAATTCAAGGTCCAGTGAGTGAAGGTATAAACTTTGTCAATAAAAGCCCGGTACGTGAAGTTACGCAAGGCTTTACTGACGACCTAAAAACCAGCGGCGCAGGGAAGCTTAACCTGGGTTTAAAAATTCCACTGCAAAATGTAGAGGCGGCTAAATATAAGGGCTTGTATCAAATTACTAACGGCACAATGGCGAATGCAAGCATCCCGGCACTCAGTAATATCAACGGCGTATTGGAATTTACCGAAAGCAGCCTTACTGCAAAAAACATCAAAGCCACCGCTTTTAGCTCACCAGTGGCCTTTAATTTAACCTCAGGCAAAGATAAATCTATTCGTATAGCAGTAAGAGGTAAACTTAACGACGAAGGCCTTAAACAAATTTTTAAAGAGCAAAATTTTGCCAAAGCCTCGCAATACATCAGTGGCAATACTGACTGGGTAGGTAATATTTTAATTCAAAAACCTCGCGTAAATATTGGCATCCGCTCTGATTTAAACGGCATTACCTCTCACCTACCTGCACCCCTTAACAAATCGGCCAGCCAACCCTTTAGTCTGCGTGTAGATAAAAAGCAAGACGCCAATACCGACACCTTAATTGTCAATATTGATAACAAAATCGGCGCAAAAATAATACACACCGCAAGCAATGGAAAAATGCAGTTGGATTACGCCAGTATCAATTTGAATAGCAATGCTGTTAATTTCAGTGAAATTAACAATGAAGCTCGTCAGCCCAAAGGCATTCAAGTGACTGGCAACCTAGACTATCTTGACGCAGATGCCTGGCGTGGTGTGTTGCGTAATTTCACAGAGCCATCAAAACCAGCAACAACACTCTCTATTCAAAAAATCGCGCTTAAGGTCAATGCGCTCGATATTTTTGACCGACGTTTAAACCAGCTCACCATCACCAACAACCCCTATAAAGAGGGCTTACAAGCAAACATACAAAGTCGTGAAATTACGGGCGACTTGCAATGGAAAAGTCAAAATAACGGCACATTGATTGCACGATTAAGTAACCTGAGCATTCCAGATATCGCGCCGCATAAAATATCAACCAATTTGGAGAGTGATACCCTAAATGCGAATTTAAAGCAGTTTGTAAAGCTTGATCAAGACTACCCATCGCTTGATATCGCTGCAGATAACTTTGAACTGGATAATAAAAATTTAGGCGCCTTAGAACTCGTTGCTTACCCACAAAACGATAACTGGAATATTCAAAAATTTAAACTCAATACCCCTGAAGGGACAATGAGCGGTGAAGGACAATGGAACAACTGGGTAAGAAGCCCTAACACCTACCTAAATTTAACTTGGAATATTAAAGATTTAGGTAAAACGCTAAAACGGTTTGGTTACCCAGACACCATTAAAGACGGTGAAGGCGAGTTAACTGGTACGCTACATTGGCCGGGCAGTCCGCGTCAATTTGATACGACTCGCTTAAATGGCGAACTGCAATTTGAAGTACGTAAGGGGCAAGTTTTACAGGCGCAACCAGGTGTTGGTCGCCTACTAGGACTACTTAGCCTACAAAGTTTGCCGCGTCGTTTAACGTTAGACTTCAGAGATTTATTTAGTAATGGTTTTGCTTTTGACAAAATTAACGCAACCGTTAAAATTAACCAGGGCGTGATGCGCAGTGACGACTTTGCAATGTCGGGTCCAGCTGCCGACGTTAAAATCAAAGGTGAAACCAATTTAAAAAAAGAAACGCAACATCTTTTTGTTAAGGTGATGCCGCGCATTAGTGACAGCGTTTCTCTCGCAGCCTTAGCCGGCGGTCCACTGGTTGGCGCTGTGGCATTTTTAGCACAAAAAATATTAAAAGATCCTCTTAATAAAATTGCATCATCTGAGTATGAAATTACCGGTACATGGGATAATCCTCAAGAGGTAAAATCTACCGGTAGTAATAAAAAGAATCAACAAAGTAACGATATTTCACCACTTAATTAAAAAAAACTATCTGGACTATTCATGGCTATTACTTCCCGCTTAAAAACCACCAAAGCTAAACTAAGCAAACAAGAAATCAATCAAGACATTATCAAATTGGCGGCCATACAAATGGCCTCTGGCCCTTACGTAGGTGCTAACTTGAGCGAGGCGGAACGACTGATTGAAATTGCAGTGAATCAAGGCGCAAAATTAGTCGTATTACCTGAGTATTTTGCCATCATGGGCCTCAAAGAAACCGACAAAGTCGCGGTGCGTGAAGACGACGGCAAAGGACCAATTCAGGAATTTTTAAGCAAAATTGCGAAGAAACATAAAATCTGGTTGATCGGCGGCTCAGTTCCGCTAGTGAGTAATTTCCCTAACAAGGTACGCAACAGTTGCTTGGTGTATGACGATAAAGGTAAACAAGTCGCACGCTATGACAAAATTCATTTGTTTGGCTTAGATTTAGGTAACGAACATTACTATGAAGAAAAAACCATTGAAGCTGGCAATGAAGTCGTCGTCGTAAAGTCACCTTTTGGCAAAATTGGCTTGTCTATTTGTTACGATTTGCGCTTCCCGGAACTTTATCGCGCCATGGGTGAAGTGGACATTATCATCATTCCTGCCGCGTTTACTGACACTACTGGCAAGGCACATTGGGAAAGCTTAATTCGCGCACGCGCGATTGAAAATCTAAGTTACGTCATCGCCCCGGCACAGGGTGGCTACCATATTTCAGGGCGTGAAACTCACGGCAATAGCATGATTGTTGACCCATGGGGCGTGATTCTTGATAGATTACCACGCGGTTCAGGGGTTGTAATGGCCACGATGAACCCCAGATACCAAGAGAGCCTCAGAAAAAGTTTACCTGCGCTGAAACATCGCACCATTAAGGTTGTCGGATGAGTTAAACATCAATTGAGCTTAAGTTACGCCTTAAATTACGCATGGTTCGACGATCTCACCACGAACGGTATTCATTAAACGCCATTCATCCTGAGCCTGTTGAAGGACTAACAACTACCAACAATCTGGTTAAAAATTATTCATGAAAACCCAAGAAACTCCAAGTAGTTCAAACCTCATCAAAGGTTCACACTTTGATGCCGCGACCAAGGCGCTGTTAGCGCCTTCTAACTTAGACGTTGCAAAGTTACAGAATGTACTGAGCGACATGATGTCGCACAAAATTGATTACGCCGACTTGTACTTTCAATACAGCCGCAGTGAGAGCTGGGGGCTTGAAGAAGGACAGGTTAAATCCGGGAACTTTTCAATTGACCAAGGCGTAGGCGTTCGTGCCGTAAGCGGTGAAAAAACCGCATTTGCTTATTCTGACGATATTAACCTGCAGGCGCTGCTAGAAGCCGCTAAAGCAACAAAATCTATCGCCAGCCTGGGTCATGAGCAGACGGCAAAATCAATTATTACCGCACAGCCAAAACAACTGTATTTGCCACAAGACCCCATCGCCTCATTATCAGCTGAGGCAAAAGTAAAGTTGTTAGAACATTTAGAATCTATCGCCAGAAAGCTAGACCCGCGCATTACTCAAGTGACCGCATCAATTGCGGGGGAGTATGAAGTGGTGTTGGTAGCACGCCATGACGGTGTGATGGCAGCCGACGTACGCCCCTTGGTGCGCGTCGGTATTAGCGTAATTGCAGAAAGCAACGGACGCCGCGAGCAAGGTTCAGCAGGCGGCGGCGGGCGTTTTGACTACAGCTACTTTACTGATGAGGTGTTGCAGGATTACGCGCAAAAAGCTGTGCATCAAGCCATTATTAACCTGGATGCACGCCCTGCCCCCGCAGGCAGCATGACGGTAGTATTAGGTGCCGGTTGGCCTGGCATTTTATTACACGAGGCTATCGGCCATGGCTTAGAAGGTGACTTTAACCGTAAAGGTAGCTCTGCTTTCAGTAACATGATTGGTCAGCAAGTCGCGGCAAAAGGGATCACTATTGTGGATGACGGCACGATTGCCGATCGCCGCGGCTCGCTTAGCATAGATGATGAAGGCAATCCCACCAACAGAACCGTACTGATTGAAGACGGTATTCTACGTGGCTACATTCAAGATACGCTCAACGCACGATTAATGAACATGCCGATCACAGGCAACGCGCGCCGCGAAAGTTACGCACATATTCCGATGCCACGCATGACCAATACCTACATGCTCAATGGCACGGTACCACCGGAAGAAATCATTAAATCGGTGAAAAAAGGCTTATACGCAGCCAATTTTGGCGGCGGGCAAGTGGATATTACCAGTGGTAAGTTTGTATTTAGTGCCGCAGAAGCTTATATGATTGAAGACGGCAAAATCACTTACCCCGTTAAAGGCGCAACACTAATTGGTAACGGCCCAGATGTGCTGAAACGCGTTTCCATGATTGGTAATGACATGTCGCTAGACTCTGGCGTGGGCACTTGTGGCAAAGAAGGACAAAGCGTACCAGTGGGTGTTGGGCAACCTACCCTTAAAATTGATGCGCTAACAGTGGGCGGTACTGCTTAAAATAACCCGGAATATATAACGGTTGCAGCGTGCTAACCGTTATAATCTTGCCCTTACTCATTGCAACAAACCAAACACATGACGCAGACAACCCTGCCAATTCCGAGCCTTGGTCTAGCTAGCCGTTTAGTGCTAAATACCAGCGGTGAAGATGCGTTTGCACTCGCAAACTTAGCCACTCAAATCAAGACAAGCAAACCTAGCCAACCGCTAGTGATTATCACGGCCAATGCTTTTGATGCGCAGCGTTTGCTAGAAGAAATTCCCTACTTTGCACCAAGTTTAAGCGTGCATTTATTACCAGATTGGGAAACGCTGCCTTACGACCAGTTTTCACCGCACCCCGACTTAATTTCAGAACGCCTCACTACCTTGTACCACATTGCACAAAGTGCCTGCGATGTGATTATTGTGCCATTAGCAACTGCACTCATTCGATTAAGCCCCAAAGTCTATTTGAATGCTAATACTTTTATGCTCAAAAAAGGGCAAAAACTAGACCTTGAAGCACTTCGACGCCAGTGTGCTGAAGCCGGTTACCATCATGTGACACAAGTCATTAGTCACGGAGAATTTAGCGTGCGCGGCGGTTTGGTTGATTTGTTCCCCATGGGCTCTGCTCTGCCCTACCGCCTTGATTTATTTGATGATGAAATTGAAACTATCCGCACCTTTGATGTGGATACGCAACGTAGCCTTTACCCAGTACCAGAAATCAGGCTGCTGCCTGCGCGCGAATTTCCATTAGATGAAACTGGGATTGCACTGTTTCGCAGCCAATTCCGCGAAGCATTTGAGGGCGACCCGCAACGGGCAAAAATTTATAAAGATGTCAGCAAAGGTGTCGCCTCTGGCGGTATTGAGTGGTATTTACCGCTATTTTTTGAACAAACAGCCACCCTGCTCGATTACCTGCCAGCCAACAGCCTGCTTTGCCTGCATGGTGATTTAGACCAAAGTGCGCAACAGTTTTGGCGCGAAGCGCAATCACGCTACCGCACACTGGCGCATGACGCTGAACGTCCATTATTAGTCCCCGAAAAATTACTGATTAAAACTGAAGATTTTTTCAGCGCCACACACGCCTTTGCCAGAGTTGCGTTAACTATCAGTAAAAGCGCAAACAACCTGCCCGCGCTGGACATTGAACGCAGGGCAGAACAGCCATTACACAAACTGACAGACTTTATCAGCCAATTTAAAGGGCGCATTTTAATTGTGGCAGAAAGCTTAGGTCGTCGTGAAACCATGACACAGCTTTTTACCGAGCATGGACTCAACGTCAGCATTTGTGAAACTTGGACAGAGTTTCAAGCGAGCAATGCACATGTCATGTTAGGTGTTAGTTCACTGCACGCTGGCGTTGCACTGACTGATAGCGTCCCGGCCATCGCAATCATTAGCGAAGCCGAACTCTACGCCGCCACAGTACGCCAACAGCGCCGACGCGAAAAAGAAAAAGCGCGTAGCACTGAAGGCATGCTCAAAGATTTATCCGAGCTACGCATTAACGACCCCGTAGTCCATGAACAGCATGGTGTTGGCCGCTACAAAGGTTTAATCAACCTCGATTTTGGTGAAGGTGAAACTGAGTTTTTACTGCTGGAATACTTTGGCGACGATAAGTTATACGTGCCGGTTTCACAGCTATTCCTGATTTCACGCTATTCTGGCGGACCGCCGGAGTCTGCACCATTGCATCGATTAGGCAGTGGTAACTGGGAAAAAGCCAAGAAAAAAGCACTCAAACAGATTCGCGATACCGCGGCTGAACTGCTCAATCTTTACGCACAACGCGCGGCGCGGCGCGGCCATGCCTTTACCTTGAGCTTGCATGATTACGAAGCGTTCTGTGAAGGTTTCCCATTTGAGGAAACGCCAGACCAGCTGGAAGCCATTGAAAACGTCATTAAAGACATGCAATCAGGGCGCCCAATGGACCGGTTGGTATGTGGCGATGTAGGCTTTGGTAAAACAGAAGTCGCCCTGCGTGCCGCATTTGTAGCGGTGATGGGTGGGCGTCAGGTTGCGGTACTGGTACACACTACGCTACTGGCTGAACAGCATTTTAATAACTTTAAAGATCGCTTTGCAGAATGGCCGATTAAAATTGCAGAAATCTCACGCTTTAGAACCGCCAAAGAACAAAAAGAAGCGCTGGCAGGTTTAGAGGCTGGGCAAATTGACATTATTATCGGCACGCATCGCTTGATTCAAAAAGATGTGAAGTTTAAAAACCTAGGCTTAGTGGTATTGGATGAAGAGCACCGTTTTGGCGTACGCCAAAAAGAGCAGTTAAAAGCGCTACGCGCTGAAGTCGACGTGCTCACACTCACCGCCACGCCAATTCCACGCACTTTAAGCATGGCAATGGAAGGCTTGCGTGAGTTTTCTATCATCACCACGCCGCCACAAAAACGGTTGAGTATCAAAACATTCCATACTGATTACTCTGAAGGCATTATCCGTGAAGCCGCCATGCGCGAGTTCAAACGTGGCGGGCAAGTGTATTTCCTGCATAACGAGGTAGATACCATCCACTCCATGCGCGAGAAACTGGAGCGTATTCTGCCAGATGCCCGCATTGCCGTGGCGCATGGACAATTACGCGAACGCGAGCTTGAACATGTGATGCGTGATTTTTACCATCAACGCTACAACCTGCTACTTTGCACGACGATTATTGAAACAGGCATTGATGTGCCTACCGCCAATACCATTATCATGAACAAAGCCGATATGTTCGGCTTAGCGCAGATGCATCAATTACGTGGTCGCGTCGGGCGCTCTCATCACCAAGCCTACGCTTACTTGCTCACTGACCCAGACCGTAAAATTACGCCTCAGGCGCAGAAACGTCTGGATGCAATTCAGCTCATGGAAGACTTAGGCGCAGGCTTTCACCTTGCCATGCATGATTTGGAAATTCGTGGTGCAGGTGAATTGCTAGGTGACTCACAAAGTGGTGAAATGCAGGAAATTGGCTTTCATTTATATTCTGACATGCTCAACCACGCGGTTAAGCAACTTAAAGCAGGTAAAGAACCTGACTTAAACGCACCGCTAAGCGTCACCACAGAAATCAATCTGCACACTCCTGCATTACTGACCAATGCTTATTGCCCAGACGTGCATGAGCGCTTGGTGATTTATAAACGCCTCGCCAACTGTGTTGAAGATGATGATTTAGATAATCTGCAAGAAGAACTGATAGACCGCTTTGGATTGCTACCCGAGCAAGGCGAAGCTTTAATCGCCTGCCACCGCTTACGCATTGCGGCAAAACCATTGGGTATTATTAAAATTGACGCGAGTGATACTGCAATTCAGCTGCAATTTAACCCCAAAGCTGATATCGACCCAATGAAGTTAATTAACCTGTTGCAACGCGATAGAAGATGCCGCATGAATGGACCGGACAAGTTAAGGGTGACGGTAGGGCTAGAAGCCATTAATCACCGCGCAGACTTTGTAAAAACATTATTAAAAGAGTTCATCTAAACCATGCCAATTAAATTAGCTGTTAACCGTTTATGCATTGCTCACTAGAAGCTAACATTCGCATTTCGCTTTCCACGCCAATCACTACATTGTCGGTGGATGAACATATCTATGCTCTGCTTGGTTTCAATGCAAATGATTTTATTAGCGGCAAAATTAACTTACAAAATCTAATACATCAGGATGATCAGGACATTGCCGCTACGTTATTTTCTAGTGAATTACCTACTAAAACCACCACAAATTCACGCAGTTTTAATGTTAGATTAAGGCACGCGGACGGTCGAATCCGCTGTATTAAAGGTTATTACAAAAAAATCGTGCTTGATAACGTATTGGTACTTGACCTGTTATTGCAAGATGCCAAAAGCCTGTGGCAACCTCAAAGCGATCAGTCCTTGATGGCTAACTTTAAAGCCATGATGGATAACACTGATGACTACATCTATTTTAAAGATCGTAACCATGTGTTTACAGGGGCTAGTCAAGCACTGGTAAAAATCACAGAATCGACTCTACACTGGACAGAGTTTCTCGGTCTGACTGATTACGATGTATTTTTAGAAGCGTACGCTGATATTTATTACAGCTTAGAGAAAAAAGTATTTTCTGGCGTTGATGTCGCACACGACATACAAGAAACATTATTGCAAGACGGCAGTAAGGGCTGGATTAACAACCGCAACTACCCGATAAATAATGAGAATGGCGAAATCGTTGGCTTATTTGGTATTGCTCGAGATATTACCGAAAGCAAACAGGCTGAATTAGCACTGCAGGTGAGTGAGGCCTATTTAAAAGAATCACAGAAAATCGCAGGACTTGGTAGCTATGTTTTCAATATCCAAGACGGAACATGGCAAAGCTCGGCAATTCTCAATCAAATACTAGGGATAGATGACAGCTATGAGCGTAATGAGCAAAGCTGGGATGCGCTGATTCATCCAGATGACCTTATAAAAGCAAAATACTATCTCAGGCGACGATTTGCTGCCAAAAGCTCGACCTTCGATAGAGAGTATCGTGTCATTCGCCCCAACGACCACGCTGAGCGATATATTCGCGGTATCGGCAGACTGGTTCTGGATAAACAAGGACGCCCGCTACAAATGCATGGCACTATTCAGGACATTACCTCAGTAAGACACGAACTTCTGAATGAAAAACGGGCAATTTTAGGCAATCAGCTCGTTGGCGCACTTGCATTAAAACAACGCAAAATTATCTGGGCAAATACCGCTTTTGAGACCATGTTGGGTTATGCACCTGGTGAACTGGTAGGCGTGCCTACGCGTAGGTTTTACATCAACGAAGATGAATACAAATCTGTTGAGATAATTTATGCAGATATCGCAAAAAACAACATAGGACATACCCAGCACGAATATGTTCGTAAAGATGGGCGTCGAATTTGGCTGGCAATGAGTGGCGCACAACTGAATAAAGATACTGACGAATCACTTTGGACATTTGTTGACATCACCCAACAAAAACTTGCAGAGAGTGAATTACGTATTGCCGCAGTTGCATTTGAGTCGCAAGAATCAATGATTATTACAGACGCAAACAACGTGATACTACGTGTCAATCGCGCCTTTACCGATACTACAGGCTATACAGCAGCAGACGCGATAGGCAACAGCCCTAAAATGCTCAACTCGGGTCGTCATGACCCGTCTTTTTTTGCTGATATGTGGAATACAATCCAATCCATAGGAACATGGAATGGTGAAGTTTGGAACCGCCGCAAGAATGGTGAACTTTACCCGGAGCATCTCACCATTACTGCCGTTAAAAATGCAGTGGGTGAAATCACCAATTATGTTGGTACAGCAACCGACGTTACTACCAGCAAAGCCGCTGCTGCTGAAATTGAAAATCTGGCATTCTATGACCACCTAACAGGTCTACCCAATCGGCGCTTGTTAGTGGATAGACTCAACCACGCATTATTATATAGTGCAAGGCATGATAAAGATGGCGCAGTGCTGTTTCTTGATCTGGATCATTTCAAAACCATTAATGATACCCTTGGGCACGATGTAGGCGATGTGCTATTGCAACAAGTCGCCACGCGTCTGACCAACTGTGTGCGCGAAGGTGACACCGTTGCCCGCTTGGGAGGGGATGAGTTTGTAGTCATGATTGAAGGCTTGAATGAGCAAGGGGCTGAAGCCGCCACCCAAACAGAAGAGGTTGGTGAAAAAATTCTCTTAGCACTCAACCTGCCTTATCAACTTGTAGGGCAAGAGCACCAAATTGGTTGCAGTATCGGCGTGGCACTTTTTAGCGACCACAAACAATCCCTCGATGACCTGCTAAAACATGCTGATATCGCCATGTATCAAGCCAAGAAATCTGGCCGAAATGCATTGCGATTCTTTGACCCCAAAATGCAGGCAAGTATCAACACTCGCGTTGCCTTAGAAGCAGATTTACGCATCGCACTTAAAGAAAAACAATTTAAGCTCTACTTTCAACCTCAGGTTTATCACAATAGACAAATTACAGGTGCAGAAGTACTCATCCGCTGGCAACACCCTAACCGCGGTCTGGTTTCGCCCTATGATTTTATCCCATTGGCTGAAGAAACCGGCTTGATATTACCTATCGGGCAGTGGGTATTAGAGACTGCTTGCCAGCAAATCAAAGCTTGGGAGAATAACCTTCTTACCCAACATTTACAGTTGGCAGTTAACGTGAGTGCACGGCAGTTTTTTCAGCCCAACTTTGTAGAGCAAGTGCTTCTGGCTATCCATCAAACTAAAATCAACCCCGATAAACTCAAGCTTGAGCTCACAGAAAGTTTAGTACTTGATGACATCACTGACACTATCGACAAAATGCATCAACTACAAAAAGTTG
This sequence comes from Methylotenera sp., assembly GCA_030655015.1. Classification (GTDB taxonomy): domain Bacteria; phylum Pseudomonadota; class Gammaproteobacteria; order Burkholderiales; family Methylophilaceae; genus Methylotenera. Next base: position 61,382 of record JAURWJ010000115.1, read on the forward strand.
GCGTTCGATTCTCTATGGATGACTTTGGTACGGGGCAATCATCACTCGCTTATCTAACGCAGTTACCGCTCGATCAACTTAAAATTGATCAGTCATTCACCCGCAACATCGGCGTTAAACGCAGTGATGCGGTGATTGTACAAACCATCATCGGTATGGGGAACAATCTAGGCATGGAAATTATCGCCGAGGGTGTAGAAACAGAAGCTCAGCGTGAATTTTTGCAGGCGCATGGATGCCCCGTGTTTCAAGGCTATTTATTTAGCAAACCAGTACCATTAGAAACCTTTGAAAGGATGCTTAAATAAAGTTCGTTTAAGTTAAGTATGGCTTTAAATTAAAAACTACCCATACATTTTAACGGTTACCACAATCGCCACCAAACCTACCGTTACCCAACCGATACGGTCCACGTATTGATGCAATGAGGCCTCCATCTTAGCTCCACCCCACTTCATTAATCCTGCCACTATAAAAAAGCGCATGCCACGCCCAATGACAGAGGCTATGGTAAACGGCAGCAATGCCATCGAGAGCGAACCTGCGGCAATAGTGAACACTTTGTAAGGAATCGGCGAAAAACCTGCAACAAATATCGCCCAAAATCCCCACTGTTCAAACCATAACACTGCAGTTTGATAATGCGCCCAGTAACTACTGGTTCTCAGGTGCGGTTCAATCATATCAAACAATGATGCGCCAATAAAATAGCCCAATAAACCGCCCAGCACCGAGGCGATGGTGGTAATCAAGGCAAATCGCCATGCGCGTGCAGGGTTTGCCAAACTCATGGGAGCTAACATTACATCAGGCGGAATCGGGAAAAATGATGATTCAGCAAAACTCAGTGCGCTCAAATACCATGGCGCATTGGGTAACCTTGCCCAGACCATGGCACGTTGATAAAGAAGTGAGAATATTTTCATTTATTTTTAACTTTCAAAAGTGGTGTGCAATCGACTGTTGTCCACGAAATACACAAAAACTACAAAAATAAACAGTTTGGAACTGTTCGTGTGTTGGGTATATTTCGTCGACGGTAGCTTTTTACAACATAATCAATCCAACACCACCAACTTCCCTATCGCCATAAAAAACACCGCACATTTTACCTGTTTACTTTCATCTGCAAACAGTGTTGCATAGTTTTTCAGCTGATCCTGATAATTTTTTGCAGTACTTTTTAACGTACTTTCTGGTAAATTTGGTGCTAAATCTATCGTTTTATAGTCAATAATCCAGCGTGTGTTCGCTTCAATAAATGTCCGGTCAACAATGTAGTTTTTAACTTCGCCATTTTGCAAGGTCGTGATCGCAAGCTCCGCCTCACCGCGCGGCTTAAGTAACCATTGGCCATTTTCACTTTCCAAGGTAACTTTGAGCAAGTTTTGCACTTGCCCGCTAGCATTTACCGCCATTGTTTCTGCATGCCCACGTTGGCGTAGCCAATGTTGCATGGCAGGCTTGAGTGATGCAATACGTGCTATCGACCAAGCCGTTAAGCCCTGCTGCGCGATCATTTCCATGTATCGATGTGCCAAAGTACCAATATCAGCGTCTAAGCTCTGTGCAAGGTTTTGCTGACCGGAGAAATTATTTTGTGAAGTTGCAGCTACGGCATTTTTTACTTGCAATATCACAGGCACTTGTGGCTGCTTTAAACGCACCAAACGTGGCGTAAAGTTAGCGATATTATCTTCTAAACTTGCTTGTTGCCGAGGTGGTTCTGCTGATTCATACATCGCGGACAGTGCAGGCCACAGCAAATCCAAATAGGAGTTTTTGGTTGGGTTAATTTCCCCTTTTGCATTTTGATTAGCAATGCCCACCAAATGCAACTGTCGCTCTGCGCGTGTAGCGGCCACATACAGCACCCTTGCATCTTCATTTGCGTCGCGCGCTTTTTCACGCGATTCTAGGTAGTCATAAGCGCTGACTTTATCTGTATCCCGTGCACCTTTAGGGATAAACGGCGCCGCCAGCAGCTCATATTGGGCATGGTCATGATGTGGATTAACAAGGACCTCCTCCCACAATACCAAAGGCTTATCACCATGATTACCACCAGTGCTTGCACCCAGCCCTGGCAAAATGACGGTATCAAATTCCAGCCCTTTAGATTTATGTATCGTCATCATTTGCAAATGCTCGCCATGACTATCCGGCGTGGCAAATAATTTGGTAATTTCAGTTTGCATGCGCTCGGGTGAAAACTGATTGCTACGGTCAAGGTTATCCAAACATGCAAAAAACGCTTGTACATCAATCACGTCAGACTGCTCCCACAGGCAAGCGGTGCCGTTTAACATGAGCCACACGCCGCGTACCCAGCGACTCACGTTCATGCGCCCCTGTGTAGCAAAGGCCTCAGCAAAAATCTCACGTACATGGCACAAACGCACTTGTCCATCAGCAGATAAGCCATTCACAATTTCATCATTTTGCATCAGCGTCCATACGCTGCTGTGGTGGTCCTGCCCTGCCAAGGCATGCAAATCATGCAAAGTTAAGCCACACCAAGGCGCGCGCAATAAGCTAAGCCAATGCACACGGTTTGCTCTATGATGCAACGCATGCGTGAGCGAGAGCAAATCCTGCACAATCTGGCGCCCTTCTAACGCCTCAATCTCAACTGCCTGAAAAGCAATTTCAGGGTGGTGGCGACGCAACTTCATTACTAGTGGTGCCAAGTGCTTTTTAGCACGCACTAACACCGCAATTTTTTTATCGGGGTTTGCAGCGCGTTCACGTTGGATCACTTTTATCACCGCTTCGGCTTCGCGCTGGCTTGCCATCGTCGACGACTCATCGGCTGAGCTCACGATAGGATGCACTTCAACGCCAGCTTGAATGGCATCAGGCTTAGTCGCAATAAACGGGCGGTACTGAATTGCACCTTGCGTCACGGCATCACTTGCAGGAAAAACGGGTGCGAACGTTTGGTTAATCCAATCGACCACTGCCGGACATGAGCGGTTATTACGGTAAAGCTGTAATTTCTCTAACTGGATGTCGCCAATACCATGATTAGCCGCCTCAATAAACAACCCGACATTGGCTTTACGAAAACGATAAATTGATTGCATGGGATCACCCACGGTAAACAATGTTCGCCCATCACCCGCTTGCCAGCCTAAAGTGAGCTGCTCTAATAGCTTAATTTGACTAGGGCTGGTATCTTGAAATTCATCGACTAACAAATGTTGAATTTGATAATCCAGCTTCAGTGCCAACTCGGTGGGCTCACCAAAGTTATCTGACAGTGCATGCGTGGCACGATAGGCAATCTCCACAAAATCAACCTCACCTGCACGCTGAAATACCAGCCACAACTCGGCTACCGCCAAATTGAGCAACTTGGAAAGCGTAGTGATGATTTGCCAGCCTTGCAGATTACTGGAAACAGCAGGCAATGTTCTGGTTTTAGCTAAACACTCCGCAAAATTGCCCTCCGTCTCTAGCCCAGCCAAGAATGCATTAAAACTAGCCTTCTCATCTTTACACTCTGCGGGGAAGCCAGTGTTTTTATCGACTCTGGCCCTGATTTTATCGTCTTTAGTGAGCACAAGCTCACGTACTGCCAGCCACATTGGCAAGGCGTCGGCATGCGTTGGCAATGTAGACTCCCAATCTCTTAACAAGGCAATCGGGTGTTCACAAGGCAACTGGCTAGCGGCAAATCTGGCTAATGGCATCAAGTCATATTGAATGCGCGAATTAAAAACCAAAGCAACGGTTTCTAGCGCTTGCTCTACCAAATAACGCAAAGTGGTTTGCAATTGTTCAGCATCAACCTCGTGTTGCGCATGATGTAGCCATTGGTCACGCTTCTCCAACATTTTAATCAGCAAATTCTTAAGCTGATTGGCATCATTATCCACATAACGTAACGCGTCTTTCACTACGCCATTGTGTGTTGCATCTTCTAATAAGGCTAGCGTTTGCTCGGCCGCTTGGGCATAAAGTGCACCAGCATCGTCGGTCACGCGCGGTTGCGAACCAAACCGGCTCATCAGCGGCATTTGCCTGGCCAAGTGTGCACATAAGCTATCAATCGTAAAAATACGCAAACGTGAAGGGTTTTCAATCAGCTGCCATGCTTTTGATTGTCCATGCTGCAAGGCTTTCAAGCTCAAGTCGTAAGTAATTAGCTTATGCGGCTCGGTGGGTTTGTCTTGATTTGAGGCTCGTATCAAACTATCCAAAATGCGTAAGCGCATTTCCGCCGCTGCCTTGTTAGTAAAAGTAATTGCGATAATCTCTTCAGGTGCGTTAACCGTTTGCAGCAGTCGCAAATAGCGTTGTGTCAGCAACTCGGTTTTACCCGCACCCGCAGGCGCTTCAACGATGAATGAAGTTAAATCGAGTGCAGTTAAGCGATTTTTTGCATCAGCTTCAAGGTTAGAGGGTACGTGAGTCATCATGCTTCCTCCCCTTGAAACCGCTCAAACTGCAATTTACGCTCAGGTAAGCGCAATAGCGGCATGACTTCACAATACGCCAGCTCACTTTCATCGCTAAATTGCACGGCAGATTTACCGAATTTAACCTCTTCGGCAACCGCTTCAATGGCGGTTCTCCAATGCGTTAATAAGTTTTGCCAATCGGTGAATTCTTTAATGAACACAGGTTTACGCTTATCTGGTTCTGCCTCGAAATTCTCTACTCCCACGCCTGAAAAAGTATGCTCTGCAATTTTTACCATGCCGAAATAAACGCCTGCAACTTGCGTGACATCATCCGTATAAAAAGCTGCATAAATGGGTAACTGAGGCTCGGTGATACGATCTTCTCCCCAGCTCTTCATTTTTGGAATTTGCCCAGTTTTATAGTCAACAAACACCAGCTCACCGCTTTCAAGTTGGTGAATTCTATCAATTTTAAGCGTGACCTCTATGCCACAAATCTGTACTTGCTTCTCCGCTTCGCAAGCAACGATATTAAACGCAATGCCGCGCGCTTTCTCAAACTGCAGCCAGTCGCCAATAAGCTTTGCCAGCCGCTCATGTTCAAGCTCCAGTACTGCAGACGAAGCAACATCACTCTCGGCAGCAAAAGCGTGTAGTGTGCTCTGGATGGCTACAATCAGCGCTTGTGATAAATCCACTTCGTTCATATCGCGTAAATCAGCAAAGTGCCGTTTGCGCCAAAACCGTTCCAATACATCGTGCACTAATGAACCGCGCGCCATGCTATCCAAGCCGCTGGTGGGCGTTTTAAATGCTTTTGCACCTAGCCGATATTGGTAAAAAGCCCACGCAGGGCAAATGGCTTGTGCTTTAAGTAATCCTGTACCGCCTGAAACGTGGTCACCCGCTCGTACCACTGGTGCGACGCGGTCATCAATCGTGGTTAAATCTGCATTGCCAGCATGACTTAGTTGTTCAGCTAAAGTTTCCGCGAGTGGCATATCAGCCTCAATATCAGCAATATCTTTCATGAGTGGCGAAGCGCGGAGCTGGCTCTCACCTTCTGTTTTGCTACTAGAAAAAATAATGTTTTTTGCAGAATGCAACAAGCGCTGATGGATGGTTGCAGCAAATGTTGCTTGCACGTTATTATCGGCACCGGGCAACGCGGCAGCGCGCTGAATAAATGCAGGTAATAACGGATTAGGGCGTGCAGGCGGCGGCCAAATGTGGTCGTTCATGTGCATACACCAGATAGCATCCACTGGCGTGCTCAATGCTTCCATAATACCTAAAATCTGTATGGCGGGTTCATACTCGGTTTCAGCCTGAAATACCTGTTCGGTACATATCTGCTGCATCAAGTGTGCAGCCTCAGCCATCGCTAAATTTTTGCCAAGCACCTCTAACTTAGCCAGTTGTTGCAGGGTTTTTTGCCATGCATTAACGGCTTGATATTCAAGACTGCTGATATTGCGTTCACCAGGCCAATTAAGTGCGACAAGCAAGGTAGATAAGGTTTGTGCCCAAAGCGATGGCGTTGCCTTTTTGGTGGAGACGTTAGCAGCCGCACGTAAATGTGCCAATAAACCAGCAATACTCAACCCATTTTCATGCTGTTGCGTTGCAAATTCTATAAAGCGTTGCAAGGTAAACTGCATAGGCAGCTTTTCGCGCATTTTGGCATCAAGCATGGCGCGTGCATCAGCCTCTTTTGTACTCGCTGACCAAAATGGTGATAACAAAACATGCGACACATCCGCTTGCTGTAATTGATACGCGCTCAATAAACGAATCAGGTTTAAAGCTGCTTGAATAATAGGCTGCTGGGCTAACGGCGCACCCAGTGAAAAATTATAATGGCGCGGCATCATGGCCAAGCTAGGACGCACGCTGGCAGGGTAAAAACTATCATCTAGCAAATCAGCCAACTGGTTTCTAATATCACTTAATCGTGGCGAAACAATAGCAAGCTTTGCATTTGGATTTTCATCTAACCTTTGCTGCGCCCACGCCACAGCGGCGCGACATTCCGCCGCTTGGTTTTCCAGATTGATGTGCTGTGTTTGCGCCGGCTCTATACAGGTAGTGGCGTAATTTTCCACCTGCACATCGCGCGCAAGCAATACCTCACGCAAGCGTTTTTCTTGTGGTGCCGTTTGGTCAAATCCCGCAAATGCAATTTGAGCAGGTAACGTAATCGAACTTTGCGCAATGCAATCTAATTGCCAATCCATAAAACGGACATTCTCAAGCACGTTTAATTGTAGGCAGCGTTGTTTGAAAGCCTGTTGCCACTGTAAAAACTGACGTGATTCCTCAGCTACAAGTTCACGTGGAATATGTAAATTCCACGCAACCATGTAACGATTTGCCTCCATTGCCGCACTCGCCAAACCAGATACGTCAAACAAC
>JAURWJ010000119.1 GCA_030655015.1 Methylotenera sp.
GACCCGATTTACGCAGCCAGAATGAATGAATTTTTGGCACTCAATAGCAACAACTTCTATTCACTTTTACAAACTATTAAACTCACGCGTAAACCATACTAGTATTTAATACTGACTCTACCTTAACCACTGCCTTTTTAACCGCAACGCTTTTTGCCTTTTTGGCTACTTTGTCAGGTTTTTTCATCACGCAATATTCAGTACCGTAATCACCGCCGCTGCCATCGGGCTCATAGTAATGATTAGTGTAAGCCCAGCGGGTTGACGATATTCTTTTAACGTCAGCAATCCCCGTACTAAATTCAGCCGTATGCCCATCAGACAAATTAAATGTCAGCGCAAGCTTATAACCCTTGGCAATGGCTTGCCCTCTATAGATCAGAGCGTTTTCCGTCTCAGTGTTAAAATCATACACACCATAAGCACCTTGGCTAATTGACCGGTTAAGCTTTAAGGTTGCCTCTACTTCATAGTTGCCAACTTTGCTGTTACTGCCTTTACAAGCATAAACACCACTATAATCAGCACCAGTAAAAACAGGTTTCGCTTCTGCCGAGTTAATCAAAGCCGCACTGGCGATTACCAATAGAAGTAAAAACAGTTTTTTCATACGAGTTTCTCAATGATTTTTTGAAGGTGCTATTGTAACGTGAGCCCTATCAGCGAAGTAAATATACTGATATTTTTATGCGTTAAATTTTGTTTTGCTTAACAGCTGGATTATCATAGGCGATTGCTTGATTTACCCATCAAAGAGTTTAGTTTTACCTTCAAAAATTTATGACAATTTCCACCCCTAAACCAACATGGTATTTCACTCTATTTAATATTGCATTACTTACACTACTTAGCATTTGGCTTTGGCAGCAAAATCAAGCTACCGCAATTATTGAACCTCAACTACCTGGCGATGGCAAACTTCAGTGCGTGTCATACACGCCTTACTACCTTCAGGGCCAAACACCGCTCAATCCCAACACGTTTATTGAACCTGCGCAAATTGACCAGGATTTAACACTGCTCTCTAAGCAATTCAATTGTGTGCGCATTTATTCTGTAGGCCAAGGCTTGGATTACGTTCCAGAAGTAGCGTCTAAGCTAGGCATGCAAGTTTACTTGGGCGCATGGATAGGCTGGGTAAAAGCCCTAAATGATAAAGAGCTTGATTTAGCCATTGCAATCGCCAACAAACACCCCAAGACCATCAAAGCACTCATTGTCGGCAATGAAGTTTTACTGCGGGGAGAGCAGACCGAAGCGGCAATGAAAGCTTACTTAACAAAGGCAAAGCAAGCGACCCAAGTACCTGTTACTTACGCCGATGTTTGGGAGTTTTGGCGTAAACATCCTGCGTTAGAAGATTCTGTAGATTTTGTAACCGTACATATTCTCCCCTACTGGGAAGACAACCCACAATCCATAGAGCATGCTTTAGACCACACCAATAATGTGATGAACTTGCTCAAAGATACTTTTAAAAAACCGATTTTGATTGGCGAGACTGGTTGGCCATCAGTTGGCAGGCCACGTCAGGAATCGCAACCAGGCACCATCAATCAGGCCATTTATTTGCGCGGATTCATCCAGCTCGCCCATGACAAAAACTGGAACTACAATCTCATTGAAGCCATAGACCAACCTTGGAAGCGCAAGCTAGAAGGCACGGTCGGCGGTTACTGGGGAATCTACAATACCAACCTTTCACCCAAGTTTGCATTTAATGGCGACATTAAAGCCCGTACAGATGGATTACGACCATTGCTCTTTGGTGGCCTGGGTGCGCTGTTATTTTTAGGCTTAAGTATTTACCTAAAGGAACGCCGAAAATCAGCTTTAATTGGAGTGGCAAGCTTAGGTGCCTTGTTTGGAATCAGCACTTTATTGCAAACTGAATATTTATTAACTGCGTGTCAAGATGGAGATGAGTGGCTAGCGTTAGGTGGCGTGGCGGTGACTGGCTGGATTGCTATCATCAGCATCATTTGGACTGTGAGCAAAGCTAATGCAAATAACCTGCGCTTGTTACAAACTTGTTTGACAATATTACTGCTGGCAGCAATTACATTAAGCATACTGTTGATTGTAGATGGTCGCTACCGTGATTTTTCAATCAGTTTATATGCACTGCCCGCGATACAACTCTCGCTTGGCTTATATTTACTCAAACACAGCGTTAGACCAAGGTTACAATTTTACTATTTACTGCATTTGATATTGATTGTATCCGCTGCATCTTGCCTATACCTAGAACCCTAGAATTGACTCGCAACCTTTTGGCTGGCAATGAGTATATTGATTGTAGCTGGCACTTGGCCTAAGCGCCAAGTCTCGACGCATTAATTATTCCAGGAAATACTCGCTAATTTTTATGATTTCCCCACTCAAACGCTTTATCAGCCCGTTCATATTTGCGGCCATCATTGGTTTAATTCATTTTGGTATATGGAGCATTTTCAATCGCTCATTACCAGTCATGAACGCGCCAACAATCGTACATGGGTTTGCCTATAGTGGCTTTCAAGAACACCAAAGTCCTCTTGAAAAAGAATATCCAAGCACTGCTGAGTTGGAGCATGATCTTAAAATATTAAAACCGCTTACCAACCGTATTCGCATTTATGGTGCTCTGGAAAATAGCGAAGTTACTGCCCTTGCTTCTAACCTCGGCTTTTACGTAACCGCTGGCGCATGGCTGGATAGTGACTTGAACACCAATCGCCGTGAAGTCGATGCACTAAAGGCTAAAATTAAAAACTACCCTCATATTGAACGTGCCATTGTGGGTAACGAAGTATTGCTTAGAAAAGATCTCACACCAGCCGCGCTTTTTAGCTATCTGGATGAAGTGCGCAATAACACAAAATTGCCTATTTCGACTGCGGAACCTTGGCATGTCTGGCTCAAAAATCCAGACTTGGTCAAACATGTCGATTATATCGCGGTGCATTTACTTCCATATCACGAAGGCGTGCCAGTCGAAAAAGCCGTTGATTATTCACTCGAGCGCTATACAGAACTGATGGAAACATTCCCACGCAAGAAAATCGTCATTACTGAAATCGGCTGGCCTAGCCATGGCCCAACACTAGGCGCCGCAGTCGCATCAGATGTTAATCAAGCACGCTTTGTAAGAGAGTTTTTAGCAAAAACTGCGCATAAAAACTACGACTATTATCTGATGGAAGCATTTGACCAACCTTGGAAGCAGAAAATTGAAGGTTGGGCCGGGCCTTACTGGGGAATGTTTTCTGCCGATCGTCATGAAAAGTACTCATTACACGGTACTGTGTCGAAAGACAGTCGCTGGGAAGAAAAGGCTTTGTGGGCGACATTACTAGCTTTTTTACCCATTTTATTCATTGGTCATCGTTTTAGGCAATGGGGCCTAGGCGGGCGATTCTCAATGGCTATATTATTGCAAGCCTGCATCACCACCTTGGTCGTCGCTTGGAATTTACCTGGCGACTACTACTACACCCTGCGCGATTTTATCGTGCTAATCGCTTTAATTATTGGCATGGGACTCACCTCTGCGGTATTGATGATCTATGGTGTAGAGTTTAGCGAGGTGATGTTTAAGGGTGGTTGGAAGCGCGCTTACAAACGTGCGAAACCTTTACCTACAGATCAAGAACTATTCGTTTCCATCCATTTGGCTTGTTATAACGAACCTCCGGAAATGGTCATTACCACCATAGAAAGCTTAGCTAAACTTAATTACACCAACTTTGAAGTGATTGTGGTCGATAACAATACCAAAGATGAAGCCAAATGGAAGCCATTAGAAGCCTATATGGCGAAAATGCCTGATAATTTCCGGTTTTTCCATTTACCGCAATGGCCAGGCTTTAAAGCTGGAGCCTTGAATTTTGCGCTTGAACAAACTAATCCAAAAACGCAAGTTGTTGGCGTGGTAGATGCCGACTACGAAGTCACCACAGACTGGCTTTCTGACTTGGTACCACACTTTGCTGAGCCGAAAGTTGCGGTCGTACAGGCGCCTCAGGCCCACAGAGAATGGGAGAACAACTTCTTTCGCCGCATGAGTAACTGGGAATTTGAAGGTTTTTTCCGCATCGGCATGCACCACCGCCATGAGCGCAATGCTTTAATCCAGCACGGCACCATGACATTAGTGCGCCATCAAGCGCTGGTTGATAACGGAAAATGGTCGGAATGGTGTATTTGTGAAGATACCGAGCTAGGCCTACGTTTACTTGAGGCTGGTTATGAACTTAGGTACATCGATGATACTTTTGGTCGCGGATTAACGCCCTCAGACTTCAAGGCGCTTAAATCACAACGTTTCCGCTGGGCATTTGGTGCCATGCAAATTCTCAAGCATCACCTACCCAAATTACTAGGGGATTCCACGCTAACTTTTGGCCAACGCTATCACTTCTTAACTGGCTGGTTTGGCTGGCTGGGTGATGCCTTGCAGCTTTTTTTCACAATAGGTTCTATTGGCTGGACCATTGCGATGTTGGCCTTTCCAACAGCATTTAGCTTGCCAGTCACTATTATGATCGTGCCAATTTTGTGTTTCTTGGTCATTAAGGCCGCACTTGGCCCTATTTTATATAGAAAAACTATGAACTGTAGTTGGACTGATATTTTTGGTGCATCTCTTGCCAGTCTTGGCTTATCTCATGCTATTGCCAGAGGCGTAATTATGGGGATTATTAAAAAAGACGGTGTATTTAAAGTCACGGCTAAAGGCAAAAATATAAGCAAAAAATTTGAAATTTTTAATCCAATTATCGAAGAAGCCACACTTTTGGTAGCGCTCACTTTAAGTAGCTTTTTCATGCTTTATACACGTGGATTTAATAATATCGACGCTCAACTATGGGTAGCAATGTTGTCACTGCAGTGCCTGCCCTATGCCAGCGCAGTAGCCTGTCAGTTTATTTCACAACGTCCCAATAAAAACTGATGATATGCAAGCTTCAAATAAAGTGTTATGGATAGATTAACCATGCTGAGTCATATTCAACAACTTCATCATCGCCATCGACATGTGGTGCGAGGGTTCGTTAGATTCCTCACCTATCTTGCTGCATTGTTTTTAATTTCGATTGCTTATTGGATTGCAGACAATTTTGGAGAGCCTTCGCTCGAACAGATTCTTTATCATGCTCAATTTGGCGTACAAGGCTTGGTTGATACTGATGCCGCAATCATCAAAAGTTTTTTGAGCTGGTGCATTGCACTTCCTTTACTTATTTCAATACTCTTGGTGCTGATTGAATATTCAATTGCATTGTTTCTAACTCACGGTTCTACGCATTGGCTGACGAGGCCAGCCCGTCGTGCCAACATTCACTTCCTAAAAGTTTTTTATTGGTTTATTGGGCATCGGGCGCCTTTATACACCCTCGTCATTGCTGGCATCTATTTTGGGATGCAGTTTTCACTCACTGTTTTTATTCAACACCAATTTGGCAAGGACTATTTTGCCGAACATTATGTTACACCTGCAGAAGTCGAAATTAGTCAGGTAAAGCCTAAAAACCTTGTACTTATCTATGTTGAAAGCTTGGAAGATTCCTACAAAAACCCTGTCCTATTCGGTAAAAATTTACTAGCGCGTTTAGGTCAGTTGAAAGGCTCTAGTTTTGCCAACTACAAAACAGCACCTGGGAGCTGGTGGACAATTGCAGGCATTACTGCAACACAATGTGCTTTGCCGCTCAAAAGCGTAAGTTTGTATGATGGTAATGATCAAGGCGAAAAAATTAAAGCCTTTTTACCTAATGCGGTTTGCTTGGGTGACATATTGCATGATGCCGGTTATCACAGCGTTTATATAGGTGGCGATGCCCTCGCCTTTGCCGGCAAGGGCATGTTCTTTCAAGACCATCATTACGATGAAATCTATGGCCGCGAAGAGTTAAAAGGCAATTTAAAATCGACAGATATGAATTATTGGGGTTTGTATGACGATGATTTATTAAAAGTCGTCAAAGCAAAACTGATTAAATTACATGCAAAACAGCAACCCTTTAACCTAACCTTCACTACCATTGATACTCATGGCCCAGATGGCCACTTTTCAAAGTATTGTAAGGCCCGTGGCATCAAGGATTTTGAAGGTATCGTCGAATGCTCTGCAAATCAGGTATCTGAACTTGTAGAGTTCATCACAAAAAGTGGATATTTAAAAGACACCAGTGTAGTGATATTGGGTGATCACCTTGCCATGGAAAACCCTGTATATGAAAAACTAAAAACAATAAAAGAGCGCCATATTTTTAACCGTTTTATTTCCAACGATCCAATTAGCAAAAACCGTGAAGATGTTCTGCCTTTTGATATGTTCCCAACCATATTAGAATTTATCGGTTTTAAAGTGCATGGCGGCAAATTAGGTTTAGGCTATTCGGCAATTTCTAAGGGTATAGCCTTGCCTCCAGCTACCGAGTATGAAGAGATGAATAAAGACTTACTTAATAAATCCAATCAATACTTAGACCTTTGGAAGCGGAAATCTGTGACTGCTAGCCACAACTAAATTAATATGCACCCACTGTCACTCCTTAAAGAAGCACACCAGTTCTTACACAACCACATGAATTTCTGTAATTTTAATTGTGTATAAAACCATCGATTAAAGTGGTTTTTTAGGCGGCATTACAAATTCAGCCGGATGCTGATTGAGTCTGCTAGCTAAGTTCTTCATAAGCAAGCGCCATTGCCTGAACTTCACTTTGCGCGACTTCATTGCCACGTACAACGCCAAACCAAAACTGACAGCAAGATTTACAAAGCCTATCAGTGCCAAGCCCAATACCGCGAATGCTATAGCTTGCCAACTCAGCATAAAGTCTAAACCGACTAATGCAAACCCGAAAAATGCCGATGAAAAAGCAATATGCCGAATATCAAACGCCAAACCAAACAATATACCGATGGCACTCATTGCGCCTAACAGGCAGCCAAAATAAAAGTTCCCTGCCAGCGCACCTAGGTTGTTTTCAACATAAGTGGCAACTCGATCTAAACGCGAAATCCCTAATAACTTTTGCAACCATTTAACTGCGCGCAGGCGTTGCGGGATTTTGTTATACACCGCCAAGTTATCATGGTAACCCGCGATTAAACCCGACAGAAATAAACACACACCAGCAATTGCCGCATAAAACAAGGCTCCACTATGAATTGGGTCAATATCTGTCAATAAAATATGTGCTTTTTGATCTGTAATAAAATGTTGGCCTGTGAAGTGAAGTGTCACCCATGCAATTAACATCGCAGTAGGAATAGCCAGCAACACATTACCAAAAATCGCCACAAATTGGCTACGCATCGCCTTGGCGATCATCGCCACCAAGTTGTCCATTTCCTTACTTTTGGCGTCGGTTGCATCTATGCTGGCAGCGATAGCCGCCGCCGTCATTGCGGGCTGTTTAGTGGCTACCGTGAAGTGCAAAATATGGATTAGAATAAAACCCAGACCATAATTTAAACTAAACACAATCGCTTCAGTTAACGGTGCTAAGCGTTGATTTCCCAGCATGATTTTAATCATGGCCATGACCCCGATAACCACACCTGCACCAAGTGCGGAACGCATCAATGCAAAGTATTCACCACGATTTTCTGTAATGTAATGTTCACCGGTGCGACTTGCGTTTTCAGTCACGCGCAATGCCATTATTTCAATATTTTCTTGCCAATGTTCATGCAAATCGTTTTTGTGGCATTCGCTGTACACTAGGGCTTTAAACAGCTGCACAATTTCAGTATGCGGCGCAGTGCCTTGTTGTAAGCTATCGAGAATGTTCAGCAAAGTTTCCAAGCGAGCAATCTGTTGCAACATACGTTGCAGTAATTGTGTCAGTTGAATACTGGTGCCGACTTGTACGCTATTACGACGGATTTTGGCGACAATCTCGTTGCACTGATCAAGCATCACTAAAATATGTTTAATGTCTGCATCAGCGTCAATATTGCTCTGCGCATCTAAAAAATCGACCAGTTCAACTTGCTGCATAATAAATGGGGAACTGTGTTGCTCGAGCTCAGGATGGTTACGCAGTAACTCGGGCTCTAGCCCCATTGCCGCAATACGGTACGATAACACCTGTGCCGCAGCTAATAAATTTTGACTGCATGCATCGGTGATACTGGCACTAGCAACCTCAAAACGGATTGCAGCAACAAGCTCGGTCCAAATCTCATCAGGCACCGCGCTCACCCATAACTCATCACTTGTCTTAGTGAAAAACAACGCAAACAAGTCAATCAAATAAGAAGTATCAACCGCCGCTGGTAAAATTTTATGTGCTATTCGCCTGCGCATTTCAACAAAAAAACCGGTAAATACTGAATGGCGTGCGATGACAAATAATGAAATAGGCTTGTATTCGCTTAACAGCTGCAAAATTGCCCCTCTAAGCAATCTGGCTTTTTCAACATCGGTATTTAGCACATAACAAAGCGCATGAATAGCTTTGACAGCGATTTCTGTTTGGTCTGGTTTGGGCGGTCTGATTTGTGCGATTAAATCAGAGATTAACTGCGGCGCACGCTGATGCTGCATATATTGCGCAAAAACTTGCTCTATCATGTTTGCGTTTTCAGTAACAGTCTTTTTCATAAATTAGAATGTGTCTCAATGGTTGAAAACAGTCTAACCGCTTTAGATGAAGTTAAAAAAATTATCTCTAGCTTTAGTGGTGTATGTTTTGGTGTAGATTTTGATAGCGAAGAACAGCGCCTGCTACAGATTAGCAGGCGCTGTTTAATTTAAAAAGTACCTAAGATGGGATGTTTAAGTTGAGGCAGTTAAGTTATTTTGGCGTTTTAAGTGCTTCGGTTAAATGCGGGCTTAACACTTGTAACATTTGTGCGAATACCTTTGGGTTGCCCGCTACAATATTACCTGTTTTTAACCAGCTTTCGTTACCTTCAAAATCACCTACAATACCGCCTGCCTCCTGCACCAGCAAGCCACCCGCGGCAATATCCCATGCAGATAAGTTAATTTCAAAAAAACCGTCGGTCCAACCCGCAGCCACATAAGCTAAATCTAAGGCAGCTGAACCTGGACGGCGAATGCCTATCGTTTTTTTAATCATGTCTTTCAACATATCGAGGTAGGTATCAAGATGTGTAAAATCACGAAATGGAAAACCAGTGGCAATTAAAGAGTCTTGCAATTTACTACGGCTAGTTACACGGATACGCTTGTCATTCAAAAATGCACCACGCCCTTTTGTTGCCGTAAATAAATCATTACGCACTGGGTCATAAATCACGGCCTGTGTCAGCACACCTTTTTGTTGTAATGCAATTGAAATACAGTACTGAGGAAAACTATG
>JAURWJ010000130.1 GCA_030655015.1 Methylotenera sp.
GATGCTAAAAATAGTGCATGGTTTTCAGCGTTAGAAGCGCAATCACAGACGATTACCCTCAATGAAATTGACGCGGCCAATTTACCCAAATGGATTGCCAACCGGCTCGCCCAGCAAGGCCAGCATACCAGCGTGCAAACACTAGAGTTTTTAGCACATCAGGTAGAGGGCAACCTGCTGGCAGCCAATCAAGAAGTTCAGAAGTTAGGGTTACTCTATCCGCAAGGTGAACTAAGCGACACCACCGTGCGTGAAGCCGTGCTTAATGTATCGCGCTACGATGCGTTTCAGTTAGGTGAAGCCGTACTCACGGGCGATGCCGAGCGCACCGTGCGTATTTTGCAAGGCTTGCAAGATGAGGGTGAAAATGCGGTTGCCGTAATGAACCCACTGCTGTGGGTATTACGACCTTTACTACGTATTAAACAAGCAGAAATGCGCGGTGAAAACCTGACTAGTGCCATGACCAATGCACGTATTTATGGTGACAAACAGGCTTTAGTTAAACGCGCCTTGGCGCGCCTTAGCCTGCGCCAATTGGAAGCCACGCTGCAAAAATTGGCAGATATTGATAAAACTGCCAAAGGCGTCATGTTGGGTGATGCTTGGCTGGAAATTTCACGGCTTTGTTTCGGCTTAGCTAAAGTACGCGGGCGGTAAGCTTATAATCCCTTCTCCCTTTTAGGGGGAAGGCTAGTAGCCTGTCTGACTTAAAGTAAATCGGCTGCAAATTCGCCTGTACGGCCCATATTTCACCTATTTTTTGATCAATAGAATAACTATTGAGCAAAAAATAGGCAAAATCTGTTCTCGTACAGCCAAATTCTCGCTTCGATTCTTCAAGTCAGACAGGCTGCTAGGATGAGGTAAAATTTTTCAGACTAGTTGTAATGTTTCACCCCTAACCCCTCCCCTTAAAAAAAGGAGAGCGCTTAAGTAAACATCACTTTCACGAAAAAAGTATAATGCGCTATGGACATTAAAAATTACATGCAACAAATGGGT
>JAURWJ010000136.1 GCA_030655015.1 Methylotenera sp.
CCCCAGCGGTAAGTTGCCAAGTTTTCGTTTCATCAAGTGGGGTAAAACCTTGGCTGAGCAGCCGCTTTTCAATGCTATTGACCGCATGCCAAGGGCTAGGGCTTGCATCAATAAAATTAAGCAAGTCTTGGGCTTGTGCGAGCGCTTCGGCTGAGATCTTCATGATAGTGATGGATTGAGCGAGAGCCAGTCTTTTTCAATCAAAAAGTCTGTATAAAGTTTTGATTCTGGGCTGCCAGTTTCGGGTTTCCAGTCGTAACGCCATTTCACGATCGGCGGCATTGATAGCAAAATAGACTCAGTGCGACCATTAGACTGTAGGCCAAACAAGGTGCCACGATCATACACCAGATTAAATTCTACATAGCGCCCACGTCGGTAAGCCTGAAAATCACGTTCGCGCTCGCCATAGGGCGTATCTTTGCGGCGTTGTACTATCGGCAAATAAGCTTGTAAAAAGCTATCACCCACGGCACGGTGAAACGCAAAACTGCGTTCAAAACCTAACTCGTTGAAGTCATCATAGAAAATACCACCGATGCCACGCGGCTCCTGACGGTGTTTAAGGTAAAAGTATTCGTCACATTCTTTTTTGAATTTTGGGTAGTAGGCTGGATCAAAAGCATCTAAGGCGGTTTTATTGGTGCGATGAAAATGCGCTGCATCTTCTTCAAAGCCATAATAAGGTGTTAAATCCATACCGCCGCCAAACCACCAAATATCCTCTTCAGCCTTTGCGTCTGCAACTGCGTTGGCATCGTCTTCAACCGCTTGCCGCACTTGGTGTGCTGTCTGCGCGTTTTCATCCTTGCCGCCTTGTTTCGACTGCAAATGCTGTGGGGATATTACATCACTTTTATTAGGCGCTTTCGCCACAAAAAATCGTACATTCATGTGCACGGTAGGAATATACGGATTGCGCGGGTGAAATACGAGCGATACGCCCATCGCCTCCCACGCGCGGCCTGCCGCTTCAGGATGTGCTGCACTGGCGGAAGGAGGCAGTTTGTTGCCCATTACGTGAGAAAAACCTACGCCGGCGCGTTCAAATACATTGCCTTCCTCCAGCAAGCAAGAAGTTCCACCGCCGCCTTCAGGACGTTGCCAGCTATCTTGTAGAAAATTTTTGCCATCGACTAACTCAACGGCTTCTACAATTTTTGTTTGTAGATTTTGTAAATAGCTTAGTACGTCTTGAGTATTCATGATTTTTCCTTACAGCTTAGCCTTTAACGGCGCGGTAGCCAATGTCGGTGCGGAATTGTGCGCCATTGAATTGGATCTCATCCAGGATTTTATAAGCTTGCTGTTGGGCAAATTTAACGGTTTCACCCAAGGCAGTTACGCATAACACGCGGCCGCCACTAGTAACTATTTTGCCATCTTTTAGCGTGGTCCCCGCGTGGAATACATGCGCATCTACTAGATTTTTTGGCAAGCCTGTAATTTCATCTCCCAATCTTGGGGTGTCTGGGTAATTGGCGGCTGCCATCACTACGCCCAAAGCAAAGCGTCTATCCCACTCTGCCTCGGCGCGGTCTAGCGTGCCATTCACTGCATGCTCCATCAGGGCGACTAAATCACTTTTTAAGCGCATCATGATCGGTTGCGTTTCCGGGTCGCCCATGCGGCAGTTAAATTCCAATGTTTTAACATTACCATTCGGGCTAATCATTAAGCCCGCATACAAAAATCCAGTATAGGGAATACCATCTTTTGCCATGCCTTCAACCGTGGGTTTGATAATTTCACGCATGACTCTGGCGTGAATTTCAGGTGTCACTACAGGGGCTGGTGAGTAAGCACCCATGCCGCCTGTGTTCGGCCCAAGGTCTGCATCTAATAAGCGTTTGTGGTCCTGGCTGGTGGCAAGGGCTAAGATATTTTTGCCATCCACCATCACCATAAAGCTCGCTTCTTCACCTTGCAAGAACTCTTCAATCACAACACGTGCGCCGGCCGCACCTAGTTTGTTATCTTCGAGCATGGCGTCGATTGCGGCGTGGGCTTCGTCATCGCTCATGGCGACCACTACACCTTTGCCAGCGGCCAAGCCATCGGCTTTAATCACAATCGGCGCACCCTGTTGTGTCACATAATCATGGGCTAATTTGGCCTCAGTAAATGTGGCATAGGCCGCAGTGGGTATGCTGTGCCGTACCATAAAGGCTTTGGCAAAATCTTTAGAGGATTCCAATTGCGCGGCGGCTTGGGTAGGCCCAAAAATCTTGAGTCCTGCGGCACGGAACGCATCAACTACGCCCTGAGATAGAGGTGCTTCAGGGCCAACAATGGTGAGATGAATTTTCTCGTCCTGCGCAAACTTTACTAAATCAGCCACCGCAGTAATCGGTACATTCATCATATCCAGGTTAGTGGCAGTACCCGCATTGCCAGGCGCTACATAGACACGGCTGACTTCTTTATTGTGGGTGACTTTCCACGCGAGCGCATGTTCACGACCGCCACCACCGATGACTAATATTTTCATTATTCTGTTTTTCCTAATCTAAACTTGAAGTCACAATATGTGACTTCAAGTATTTAACGCCATTGTTTAATTCGTGTTAATTACGGTTTGCAGCTTTTTTAATCATCACTTCTATATTGGAATCTTTTAGCTCATATTGGTCAAGTAAATGGATGTTGTCTTGCGTAATATGTAGCTGCCCTTCATTGTCGTAGTTTCCAGAGTGCTGTCCTTTTGAACGTTTGGGGTTGTTTAACACCTCGGTTGCACTCATTACCCACACCACGATTTCATCCCTAAAAACTGCAACCCAAATAAATACATCACAATACTGCGGTTTAAGTTGCTGAAAGTTCATCAAGAACGGTTGTTTGGTGTTTCTTGACAGGGCCTTAACATAAAGTGGATCGCTACTATCTTTATCTACGACCCTAGAGGCTTTTACTTCAATCCTTATACCATCGAGCCACAAGTCATATTGTTGTTTGGAAAAGTTGGAATCAAGCTTATTTGAGGGTTTTTTAAGTTTCGAACATTTGCCTTGTAAGTAGGTTTCTGCAAACTTACCAAATGTGGTGGGCGCAGAGATTTCAAATATCCATAAATAGGGATTTTCGCTAATGTACTCTGAGCGAATTTCACAATATTGGTTGTAGGTAAGTCCGCCAAGCGCGATGAGATTTAAAATCAAGTGTTCGTATTCGTTAAAAGGAAAGACTGAACGATCTTGGCTGACTATTTCTAACACATGATTTAACTCGTCATTTGACCCAGTGAAACTTTCACAAATTTTATGTTTTAATTCTATAAGTTCCATTAGGTATTTCTTCTATGCCAAGATAGTTTAAGTAATCATTTTCAGAGAAAACTGAATGCGTTTCAAAGTAACGAAAGTGAATAGGCAGTGATTCAATATCTGCCTTGAGTATTTTGTGAGTATCAAAAATATTTTTGAATAACCAGTTAAGTACTTTACTGTTGAGTAAGTGACTTAATTTTTCTGAGTTGATTGGAAAATGATCATTTAAAACGAGCATATTGGCACTATTGAGTATAAACCGCTGCGCAGTGTCATGATAAAACACTAAGTCTGAAGAAATGAATCGATAAATCAATTTTTCTTTGGCTAAATATAAACCGATTGGCGCAACCTGTTGATATTGCGAGAAATCATTGGGGATATAGCTTGTAGCTTCAGCAACTTTATCTTTAAAAATCTCAAAGCCTTTGTAAACAGGGGTATAGCCAATTTGTGGACTATTGACGCAATGTTTTTTGTTATTTCCTGTCACTATGCCTAGCCCGAATTTAGCATTGTTGGCTAATTTAACATGGTCAATGTTAAATAGATGGTCAATTACCTCTGCACTTTCTTGGTTGCAAGTAAAGTCGAGAATAGATTTAGGCTTATTGATAAAAGATTCTTGCGTTCTCCGGTGCTGGGTATTCGCTGTTTCAATAGCGACTAGATTAGTTAAGTCTGCATTTTCAGTATTTTTTAGAACGATTCCTCTCGCTTTTGTAATCAATCCCTTAAAAGGCTTTCCAAAATCAATCAAAGATTGAATTTGAAGCGATAATGCTTTTTTACGCGCATCTTCAAAAGTAGCGATATTAAAAAAAGCTTCTTGAAGCAATAGTCCGAGCATCCCCTCTTTTTTCAAATGCTTAAGACACTGAAAGAAAAATAGTGCACTGGTATCTAGGCTATTCCCTGCATCGATAATGGCTGCAAGTTTATTTTTTTTTGATTTTTCTAGCTTTTTACCCCAAGGTGGATTGGTGAAAATAACATCAAACTTCTTAACATTATATGTTTGCTGAATATCCAAAAAATCTTGGTGACGTAAATGACGGGTTTTAAATCCGGAGGCATCCAAGATTCTTTTTTCTGCAATTTTGATGGCTACTGGGTCTAAATCAAACCCATAGATGTTTTCAGGCCTGAAGCCTTTTTTGAGTGCAGCAATTAAGAAGTTACCAGAACCACAACATGGGTCGCAAAAGGTAAGTGCCTCGCAATCCGTAGGCAGGTGCTCAAAAAAACGTTGCGCTATTTCATCAGGAGTATAGTAGATTCCCTCTTTGTTTTTATAAGCATTTGATAAGAGTTGCTCGTATTGATCGCCAACCAACGCGCCGTCAATGGATCTATTTTTTAGCAGTAAATCAATTGTATGAGAAATATCCTCATGGTTGTGATCATCTTTTTGTGATTTATTGGCGCGTGCTACAAGCTTTTGAGCACCAGCAATTTTTTCATTAAATTGCTTGACTGATTCGATTGAAACTTGATTTTTACCAGACTGAATTAAATAGCCTGTTTTAATCCAGTTTCTAACAGTGGCCGTTGACACTTTGATTGAGCTAGCTACGTCATCTATTGAGATGACGTTTTTATTCAACTCTCCAAAAATTGTCATCTGCTGCATTCATTAACCTAATTGCGTGTTTAACCGCCAAATTGTAGCGAAAATTAACTTTTAATGCCTAAAGTGTCGAATGCCAGTCACCACCATCACTAAGCCGTGCTCATCTGCTGCCGCAATTACTTCTTCATCGCGCATACTGCCTCCTGGGTGAATGACACAGGCCGCACCGGCTTCAGCTAGCACATCAATACCATCGCGGAACGGGAAGAAGGCGTCAGAGGCAACGACTGAGTTTTTGAGCGTTAAGCCTGCATTTTGCGCTTTAATTGCGGCAATTTTCGTGCTGTCTACGCGGCTCATTTGACCTGCACCCACGCCTAGCGTCATGCTGTTGCTACAGAAAACGATCGCGTTTGATTTTACATATTTTGCCACGCGCCATGCAAATAGCATATCTTGCAATTGCTCAGGGGTTGGTTGTTTTTTGCTGACAATTTTTAGGTCGTTAATGCTCATTTCATGATTGTCTGCGGTTTGAATCAACAAGCCAGAACCCACACGTTTGGTTTCATGCGAGTTGCGACCTTGTTCCCACGCGGTGGCACCGCCTTTAGGTAGCGCGATTTTAAGTACACGTACATTGGCTTTGGCGGTAAAAATGGCCAAGGCTTCTGCGGTGTAATCTGGCGCGATTAACACTTCTACAAATTGTTTAGAAACCGCTTCAGCTGCGGCTTTATCAACGATGGTGTTAAATGCAATGATGCCGCCGAATGCGCTGCTAGGGTCAGTTTGAAACGCTTTTGTGTAAGCATCCAGCGCAGAAGTGCCTAACGCCACGCCGCACGGGTTGGCGTGTTTTACAATCACACATGCGGTGCTGTCAAAACTTTTTACCGCTTCCCATGCCGCATCAGCGTCGGCAATATTGTTGTAGCTTAATTCCTTGCCCTGTAATTGTTGCGCTGTCACGAGTGAGCCAGGTGCCGGGTGTAAGTCACGATAAAATGCCGCTTGTTGATGCGGATTTTCACCATAACGTAAATCTTGCAGTTTAATAAAGCGACTGTTGGTTTGCGCCGGGAAGTCACTGCGTGAACCATCTAGATTAAATGACGACAAGTAATCGCTAATGGCACCATCGTAATTACTGATACGATTAAACGCAGCGATGGATAATGCAAACTGGGTTGCTTGGCTAACTGCACCACCGGTGCTTTGTAGCTCGCTGATTACATCTGCATATTGGCTGGCGTCGGTTAGCACAGCGACATCTTTCCAGTTTTTAGCAGCTGAGCGCACCATGGCTGGGCCGCCAATGTCGATATTTTCAATCGCATCTTCTAACGTACAGTCTGGGTTGGCTACCGTTGCTTCAAACGGATATAAATTGACTACGACCATGTCGATATTAGGAATGCCTTGCGCTTGCATAGCCGCTACATGGTCGGGAAAATCACGGCGACCCAAAATGCCACCATGTACTTTTGGATGCAAGGTTTTAACGCGGCCATCCAACATCTCTGGAAAGCCCGTGTAATCGCTTACTTCAATGACAGGGATTTGATTGTCACGGAATAATTTAGCGGTACCGCCAGTAGATAAAATTTCGACACCCAAAGCGCTAATATTTTTTGCGAAGTCGATAATGCCGGTTTTGTCTGAAACGCTGATAAGCGCACGTTTAATAGTTGCCATGTGAAAACTCTAAAAGTAAGGTTGATTATTCGAGGTTATATTGCTTGATTTTTTTACGTAACGTATTGCGATTGATATTTAATATTTCTGCGGCTTTGCTTTGATTGCCACCAACCTTATGCATAATATATTGCAATAAAGGTTTTTCAACGCAACCTAGCACCATGTCGTAAATGGCGTGAGGGGGTTCGCCATCTAGGTGAGTGAAGTAGTCATCTAGCGATTCTTTAACGGCTTGGCTTAGTTTGCAGTTTTCTGACATAGGTTACTCTAGGCTGCTAGCGCTTCTTGGGCACTGGTTTTAACGTCATCTGTATCATGGTCAATGTAAACCAGACGCTCGTTTTTAGTTTTTAGATCAGTAAAGAAATCGTTAATGGCTTGTAACTGCAGCTCAATGGTTTGTAACGTGTTCATGCTGTGACGAAACTGTGCCGAGCCAGCTAAACCTTTGGTGTACCAAGAGATGTGTTTACGCGCCATGCGCATACCAGTTAAATCACCATAAAATTCATATAAATCATGCAGATGCTCAAACATGACGGTATGGATTTCATCTACCGTAGGCGGCAATAAGTGTGTACCAGTGGCGAGGTAATGCTCAATTTCGCGAAATATCCATGGCCGACCCTGTGCAGCACGACCGATCATGACCGCATCTGCACCCGTGTAATCGAGTACAAATTTGGCTTTTTCTGGCGTGGTGATGTCGCCGTTGGCAATGAGCGGAATACGAATCGCTTGTTTAACCGTAGCAATGGTGTCGTATTCAGCCTCGCCCATGTAAGCACAGGCGCGGGTGCGGCCATGCATTGCCAGCGCTTGCACGCCTAAATCTTCAGCCATTTTGGCAATTTGTACTGCGTTGCGGTTTTGCTTATCCCAACCCGTACGGATTTTTAAGGTGACAGGCACATCCACTGCGTTCACCACCGCTCTCAGAATCTGCGCCACTAGCGGCTCATCTTTAAGTAAAGCAGAGCCTGCCATGACGTTACAGATTTTTTTAGCTGGGCAGCCCATGTTGATGTCGATAATTTGCGCACCGTTATCTACGTTGTGTTTTGCCGCCTCCGCCATCATTTTTGGATCTGCGCCTGCAATCTGTACAGAAATCGGGTTCACTTCACCTTCGTGATTTGCGCGGCGCAACGTTTTTTCGCTACCGTAAAGCAATGAGTTTGAGGTTACCATCTCAGAAATAGCCAAACCTGCGCCCATCTTTTTGCAAAGCTGACGGAAAGGTCTATCTGTCACGCCAGCCATGGGCGCGACAACTAGGTTATTTTTTAGGATGTGGTTACCAATTTGCATTGATTTGTATTGTTTGCGCGAAAGTTGCCTATTTTATACGCAATTGAGGCGATAGAAAACTTAAAGTTTGTAAATTTATAATGTTTTTAAGTGGCGCGATGCCTTGGCTCGAAAAATCATTGGCACGGCCGCGTCTTCTGTATTCATACCATAAGTACTGGCTTATACGTAAAGTTGTGCGCTTACAACGGGCGTGTCAGCTCTTCCAGTTCACTTAACCAAGCCATGGCGTACTCACGTGATTGCCCGATGGCTTCGTTACCACACATCTCTTCGTTAGGCTGCAAGCCTGCACAAAATGCAGGGCGTTCAGGGTGACCGAAAATCATGCAATTATTTTCATCACTCAGTTGAATGCAACGAATACCGGCAGGCTTACCGTTCGGCATCCCTGGGATAGGGCTGTTAATCGATGGTGCGGTGCAGCAAGCACCACAATTGGACCTACATTCCAATTAGATCCCCGTCCAAGGAAATTTTAGCGTAGCTATTGCTTGCTTGATGTCAGTCATTGCAGCTTCAACATGTTTAGCTGCACCCTTAACGCCTAATTCAGTCGTGCGGCGTGAATCTAATTTTGGCAAGCTGAAAAGTTTGAGTGCAGGGTATTTCGTCAAGATATCATTCATCAAATCGATTAATTTACTTTCACCTGCATCCATCACCAAAATTGAAGCCTCAACATAATCCTGTGAATGAAATAGATGCGGGTAGTAGGTATCCAACACCCAAGTGATCATCGGGTGCGCCATTTCTGGAAAGCCTGGCACAAAATAATGCTCATTGACGGCAAAGCCTGCCACGCGGTTAACAGGGTTGGGGATAAGTGTTGCGCCTTGCGGAAGGTCTGCCATCAATACGCGCTTGGGGTAAGCGCTTTCACCATATTGCGCTTCAATCTCTGCAACAGCCTCTAAGTGACGTTCAATTGGTGCGCCAACAGCATCTGCCGCACATTGCCGCGTAAAGTCATCAGGCGTTGCGCCAATGCCGCCGAAGCTAAATACAATGTCACCACGCGCCATGCTGGATTTGAGCGAGCGAGTAATTTGCTCGGGAATATCTCCCAAATAATTCGCCCAGCTTAACTGCAAGCCTCTCGCGTTCAGGGCGTGGATGACAAAACACAAATGAGCATCCTGGCGTTTACCAGACAGGATTTCATCACCGATAATGTAAATACCAAAAGATTGCATTGAGTACGTCTTCCTTAATGAGGGGCATATCACTGACGTTGACTGCAGCTATGGGCGGAAAGTTTGCTTTCTCAAGATTTCTCTGTCGGAATGCTCAACAATCAATGGCCTAAACGAGGGTTATTCCCGCGTTAGCCCATGAAAAACGGCAATAAAAAAGGGCTAAGCAATTAAGCCTAACCCTTTGATATTACCACTTTATTTGGTGCGCCCGGAGCGATTCGAACGCCCGACCCCTTGGTTCGTAGCCAAGTACTCTATCCAGCTGAGCTACGGGCGCATGGGCAGTATTATACGACATACTGCTAAATTATTAAAGAGAAAATTACAATCTTTAAGTTAAAACTTGGCGGAGAGCGAGGGATTCGAACCCTCGATACAGATTTAAGCCCGTATGCTTCCTTAGCAGGGAAGTGCCTTCGACCACTCGGCCAGCTCTCCGTTTTTAGCAATACTTGTCAGCTTGCTGACTTTAGTATTGATTATCAGTTTTCCTGATTACGCTTGCGCTTCAACTAAAGTTTCTTAATTGAGGGCGCGATATTACTTGATTAGCTCTCAAAAATCAATGGCATAATCAATCAAAAGTTAAATCAAGCTGCCTGATGATTATTTAAATTGAAAATAATGTTTAAGCTTCTTCTAGCTCAAACGCTTTGTGCAATACACGTACCGCTAGTTCTAAATATTTTTCATCAATCACGACAGCAATTTTGATTTCTGATGTGGAAATCATTTGAATGTTAATGCCTTCTTCAGCAAGAGTGCGGAACATTTGGCTTGCAATGCCAACGTGTGAACGCATGCCAACACCAACGATAGAAACTTTAGCAATTTTGTCGTCGCCACTAATTTCGCGTGCACCGATATGGCCCTGGACTTTATCGCGCAAGATACTCAAGGCTTTGTTCATTTCGTTTTTATGTACGGTAAAGGTAAAGTCAGTGGTGCCGTCAGCGCCCGTATTTTGGATAATCATATCCACGTCAACATTAGCTTCAGCAATTGGACCTAAAATTTGGTAGGCGATCCCTGGTTTATCTGGTACGCCTAATACAGTAATTTTGGCTTCGTCGCGGTTAAAGGCGATGCCTGAAATGACGGGTTGTTCCATGTTGTTTTCTTCCTCAAATGTAATC
Organism: Methylotenera sp.; assembly: GCA_030655015.1. Taxonomy (GTDB): domain Bacteria; phylum Pseudomonadota; class Gammaproteobacteria; order Burkholderiales; family Methylophilaceae; genus Methylotenera. Next base: position 10,190 of record JAURWJ010000136.1, read on the forward strand.
AGTGTGCCATCGCCTTCTTCTTCAAAGCTGGATAGTACGCGTAGCTTGACTTTGTATTTTCCTGCAAATTCAACTGAGCGAATTTGTAAGACTTTGCTGCCTTGAGAGGCCAGCTCTAGCATTTCTTCAAAAGTGATTTTACTTAGGCGGCGCGCTTCTGGCACAAGACGTGGGTCGGTTGTGTAAACGCCGTCCACATCGGTGTAAATTTGGCATTCATCTGCTTTTAATGCTGCGGCGAGTGCAACGCCAGTGGTGTCTGAGCCGCCACGTCCAAGTGTAGTGATATTGCCTTTAGCATCTACACCTTGAAAACCAGCAACGACAACGACATAGCCATCATCAAGGTCTTGCCTAATGTTGTTGTCGTCAATGCTTAAAATACGCGCTTTGGTAAATGCGTCATCGGTTAAAATTTTAACTTGTGAGCCAGTGTAGCTTTTGGCTTTTAGCCCTAACTCCATTAAGGCGAGCGCTGTCATGCTGATGGTTACTTGCTCGCCAGTAGAAAGCATGACATCCAATTCACGTGGGTCTGGCTCGGGCATAATTTCTTTTGCCAGGCTAAGGAGTCGATTGGTTTCGCCAGACATGGCAGAAACGACGACGACGATTTGGTGCCCCATAGCTTTATAGCGCGCCACGCGGCGGGCTAAGTTGCGAATGCGCTCAGGGTTTGCGACTGAGGTGCCGCCATATTTTTGTACGATTAGTGCCATAAATTAAGTCTTAAATTTTAGCTAAAGATAAATGTAGGTAAATGCCAATAATTCTTAAAAACTTATCAATCACTTAACTGCGCTCTGTAGCATCTTGGTTATAAAAATAATTTCTAAATATATTTAACAAAAAACTGCGTTGATCCGTACGTATCTGTGCCTAAGTGAGTTTCTCTTTTACCCAACCTTCAACAGATGCTAACGCTTTTGACAATTGGCTGGCATCTGCGCCGCCTGCCATCGCCATATCTGGTTTTCCGCCACCTTTGCCGCCTACTTGTTGCGCTACAACGTTTACTAAATCACCAGCTTTAATTTTAGCGGTTAAATCAGCGGTAACGCCAGCAACCAAGCTTACTTTGCCATCATTCACACTTGCCACGACGATCACAGCAGATTTTAGTTTATCTTTTAGCTTATCCATA
>JAURWJ010000141.1 GCA_030655015.1 Methylotenera sp.
CTGCGCGGAGTGAGTGTCACGCTGAGCATTGAAGGCGCGGAAGGTTTTGAGGAGCGTTCGTGGACGTATGAAGGTGGATTGCCCCAGTACTTGGACGAGATGCTAGGCGAGCGTGACGAGATTGAAAATGAGTCGCCAATCCCGACCATTTCAGGCGAATTTTACCATCACGAAAATAATGATGGCATATCAAAAGGCGAGGGCGCTTTATGGGCATTGTCATTTGGCGCAGGCGTCGCGCGCGGCGAAACATACGTTAACCTGATTCCAACGCTCTCAGGTGGTACGCATGAAGCTGGACTGCGTAATGGTGTATTTGAGGCGATCAAAACTTTCATGGAGCATCACAGTATGATGCAGCGTGGCATTAAAATTTCATCGGAAGATGTTTGGAGTAATGTAGGTTATGTATTGGCAGCAAAAGTCTTGGATCCTCAATTTCAAGGGCAAACTAAAGAAAAGCTGACCAATCGAGATGCCATGAAAATGGTGGCTTCATCCGTGAAGCCAATGATGGAAACTTGGTTGAGTCAAAATGTCGATTATGCAAAGCGTATTTCTGATTTAGTGAATCGTTCGGCGGCGGCGCGAAATAAATCGACACAAAAAATTGAGAAACGTAAATCTTCTGGCGTCAATATGATGCCATCCAAGCTTACCGACTGTGAAGCCGCGGGGACAATGGCCGCTGAATTGTTTTTAGTCGAGGGTGACTCGGCAGGCGGTAGCGCGAAGATGGGGCGCAACAATGAGTTACAGTCATTGCTCCCATTGCGCGGCAAGGTGCACAATACTTGGGAAGTGGATGCCGGACGTATTTTTGGTAATTCTGAGGTGCATGACATTTTTGTGGCACTAGGGATTGAGCCACATACCCTTAAAGATGACCCTGATTTTTCTGGCCTGCGTTACGGTAAATTATGTATTTTGTCGGATGCTGATGTGGATGGTTCGCATATTCAGGTGTTATTGCTCACCATGCTGTTGCGACACGCTCCTAAACTCATTGAGCGTGGTCATGTGTATATTTCACAACCGCCGTTATATCGAATAGATGTGCCGGCACAAGGCAAGACTAAACCGATGCGCAAAATTTATGTGTCTGACGACGCTGAAAAAATATCGATGATTGAAAAACTAAAACGCGAAGGCATTGCAGAAGAAAAGCTGGGTATTCAGCGTTTTAAAGGTCTGGGGGAAATGAACCCGGAGCAGTTGTGGGAAACCACGCTATGTCCAGATACACGACGCTTAGTACAGGTGAGGTTGCCTGAGGATGAGGTAGAGGGTGCGCATAAAATGTTTGATATGTTGATGGCAAAAAATGAGTCTCCAGCCAGAAAAGCCTGGATGGAGCGTCGTGGTAATGATGTTGAGGCCGATGTGTAAATGGATAATGTGCGTATGATTGAAAATAATAACGATAACGACAATGGTGCTGTTGCCATTGGTGAGTATGCTGAAGAAGCCTATTTAGCTTATGCAGTATCAGTGGTAAAAGGGCGCGCGCTTCCATCTGTAGAAGATGGGCAGAAACCGGTGCAGAGACGCATTTTGTTTGCCATGAAGGAAATGGGCTTGGTTGCCGGCGTTAAGCCGGTAAAGTCGGCGCGTGTTGTGGGTAATGTGTTGGGTATGTACCACCCGCATGGCGATAGCTCTGCTTATGAAGCGGCGGTACGCTTGGCGCAAGACTTTACGTTACGCTACCCACTCATTGACGGTCAGGGTAACTTTGGCTCACGTGATGGTGATGGCGCGGCGGCAATGCGATACACCGAAATGCGCTTATCGCCGATTGCCGATTTGCTACTTTCTGAAATTGACCGTGGCACGGTTGATTTTCAAAGTAACTATGATGGCGCTTTTCAAGAGCCTGTCTTGCTTCCAGCCAGATTGCCGATGATGTTACTTAATGGCGCTTCTGGTATTGCGGTGGGAATGGCAACAGAGATGATTCCACACAACATGCGCGAGATTGCAAATGCGGTATTGCATGTAATGGACAAGCCCGATTGCACCACGGCGGAGTTGATGGTACACGTGCCTGGACCAGATTTTCCAGGTGGCGGTCAGTTAATTTCGCAAACATCTGATATTCACGCAACTTATGAAACTGGACGCGGTTCGTTAAGATTACGTGCCAAATGGGTGGTAGAGCCAATGGCGCGTGGCCAGTGGCGCATTATTATCAACGAATTACCACACGGCGTTTCTGTTGAAACCGTCATGGCCGAAATTGAAGCGATTTCTAATCCCAAGCCCAAAAAAGATAAAAAGACGATAGACCAAGACCAGTTGCTGGTGAAACAGTCTGTGTTAAGTATGCTGGATTCAGTTAAAAGTGAGGGTAAAAAGGATGTGCGTCTCATTCTTGAGCCAAAGACGAGTAAGATTTCCAGTGACGAGTTAATGGCATTTCTACTCGTTCACACCAGTATGGAGGTGTCATGCCCAGTCAACATGGTCATGATTGGTACTGATGGCCGCCCAGCGCAAAAAGGTTTGGTTAAAATCCTGCAAGAGTGGATTGAATTCCGTCTTAGCGTTGTACGCAGACGGTGCCAGTTTGATTTGGACAAGATTAGTCGCCGCATTCATATTTTAGATGGTCGCTTAATTGCGTTCCTGCATATTGACGAAATCATCAAAGTGATTCGCAATTCAGATGATCCCAAGGCAGACTTGATTGCCGCCTTTAAACTGAGTGAAATTCAGGCTGAAGACATTCTCGAAATTCGATTGCGTCAATTAGCAAGGCTTGAAGGCTTCAAAATAGAACGGGAATTAAAAGAACTGCGTGAAGAGGCGGGCAGGTTGGAAGCGATTTTGACCAGTGAGTCTAAATTACGCAAACTTACTGCTAAAGAAATTAAACAGGATGCAGAAAAATACGGTGACGATAGACGCACTTTGATAGAGCCTGTTGAACGTGTGCAGGGCGGTCAAAAAGCATTTGTTGTGGATGAGCCTGTGACTATTATGCTTTCTAAAAATGGCTGGATTAGATCTAGGCAAGGTCATGGCGTTGACCGCGAGTCAATCGCATGGAAAGCAGGGGATGGTGAAGTCGCTGTACTTGAAACAAGGACTACATTACCTGTCGTGTTAATAGACGCTAACGGTCGATGCTACTCATTTGATGCGTCTATTGTTCCTGGTGGCAAAGGTGATGGCATCCCGGTCAGTTCCGTCATAGAGGTTCAAAATGGTGCAAAATTAGTGCATGCGCTGTCTGGAAAAGATGATGATCGGTTCTTGTTCACCACCTCAAACAGCTACGGATTTGTCGCGCCCTTAAAGGGATTGATCGCCAGACCTAAAGCAGGCAAGGCATTTATGAAACCTGAAGATGGCGCAACTATTTCCCCACCAATTAAATTAGATGCAAGCACCCATGTTGCAGTCACATCGTCCGAGAACAAACTACTGGTATTCCAAATCAGCGAAATAAATGAATACCCAAATGGCGGCAAAGGCGTGAGGATGATGGACATTCCTACAGGAGCATCACTTATGCGCGTTGAATTGTGCGATGGATTATCTGCAAGCGTAACCGTTAAAGGTAAAACAAAAATCATTAGCGGTGATGATTTGAGCAAACATCTTCTGAAGCGCGCTAAAAAAGGGTATTTATTCAATACAAATAATAATAGCCAATCAAGACAGGGAAAGCTACTTTAGACGTAGCCACATGACTGGTAAGCACAATTGAATCATTCGCTTAGGCGCCAACTGCGTAAGCGAATGATTTTAGCGGTGTTTACCCCCAATTTGATACCTCAAGTCGTGTCGGTTGACGGATTTTATCCAGATAACGCCACGCTAAAAGCCTCATGTTGTTCTTGAGGCTTTATTTATTCGCTGAATAGACCTGAGAGTTATTCCTAACGGACATATTTGTGAGTAAAATGACGCTTATTCAACCATTTACCCACCAATTGCTTTAAGGAACAGACCTTGTCACACTCCGTACTATCACAGCGCGTTTTATCTATTAAAGAATCTCCTACGCTTGCGATTACAGCAAAAGCTGGCAAATATAAAGCAGAAGGCCGCGATATTATTGGTCTAGCCGCGGGTGAGCCAGATTTTGATACGCCTCAGCATATTAAAGATGCAGCGAAAGCTGCCATCGATGCCGGTTTTACAAAGTACACGCCAGTGGCTGGTATTCCAGGTCTTAAAAAAGCCATTGTTGCAAAATTTAAACATGAAAATGGGTTTGATTACGCACTCAATGAAGTGATTGTAGGCGTGGGTGGCAAACAAACCATCTTTAATCTATGCCTAGCCGTGCTTAATAAAGGTGATGAAGTTATTATTCCCGCACCTTATTGGGTC
>JAURWJ010000012.1 GCA_030655015.1 Methylotenera sp.
GCGGCTTTTAATACTTTTTTGTGTCTAGCGCGAGCAATGACACCACGTTTTACTCTAGGCATATCGGTCTCCTTATCGTGTTGGCATCATTGCGCGAACGCGTTTGACGTCTGTTGGTGAGATGATCGCCGTGCCGCGTAACTTACGCTTTTGCTTGGTGGTCTTTTTAGTGAGGATATGGCGTAAGTGTGAGTGCGTACGTTTCACCTTACCATTACCCAAGAATTTGAAGCGCTTTTTAGCACCACTCTTGGTTTTCATTTTTGGCATTTTGTTCTCCTTGAACTTGAGTTATGAGTGTTTAGGCATGCCGTTAAGCCGTATCACTCGGAATTTCTATTAACAACACTTGCACCACAGGCACTCCGATTTTCTAATGGCTGAAGCCATTGAAAAATCGTATGCCAGCGCAAGCTGGTCTGGCGGTGTTAATCAGTTTTCGACTACATCACTACTACTTAATCTTACAGTCTGACTTCAATCAGTTAGCCAGTTTTTTTATGAGGACCTAAAATCATCACCATTTGGCGACCTTCCATTTTAGGAAACTGCTCAACTACCGCAACCTCTTTTGTATCCGCTTCTACACGCCTAAGTAATGCTAAACCAAACTCTTGGTGCGTAATCTCACGACCTCTAAAACGTAACGTGATTTTCGCCTTATCACCCTCTTGTATAAAGCGAATAATATTACGTACTTTAATCGCGTAATCGCCGTCATCTGTACCTGGACGGAATTTAATTTCCTTTACCACCACCTGCTTTTGCTTAAGCTTAACTTCGTGCTGCCTTTTACTTTCAGCATATTTGAATTTACCATAATCCATCAACCTACACACTGGTGGAGCAGCATTAGGTGCTATTTCCACTAGATCAATATCCGCCTCTTCTGCCTTTGCAAAGGCTTCTGCCAAAGATACGATGCCTAATGGCTCACCCTCAATACCTACCAAACGAACTTGCGAACCTGTAATGTCGCCATTAATTCGCGTTTCTTTATCCTGTGCTATATCAAATTCTCCAAATAGTTAAGCCGTGCTTCATCAGATTTAACCCTAAAATCAAGTTCAGGGTAGATTAAACCTTAGTTTCAACTTCTGCCTTCAAGCGAGCAATTAGTTCTGCTATCGGCATAGAACCTAGGTCTTCACCTTTTCTGGTACGCACGGCTACATGTCCTGTTTGCATTTCACGCTCACCTGCAACTAGCAAGTAAGGCATTTTTTGCATACTATGTTCGCGTATTTTATAGGTAATCTTCTCATTTCTCAAGTCAAATTCACATCGGATGCCACTTTTCTTCAAAGTTTCAACCACTAACCTTACGTAATCTGCCTGACCTTCAGAAATATTTAACACCATCACCTGCACTGGCGCTAACCATAACGGCATGGCACCAGCATAGTTCTCAATCAAAATACCGATAAAACGCTCCATTGAGCCAACGATAGCGCGATGCAACATGACTGGGCGTTGGCGTGAATTATCTTCAGCCACATACTCGGCACCTAAGCGTTCCGGCAAGTTAAAATCCAATTGAATAGTGCCACATTGCCACAAACGACCTAGAGAGTCTTTAAGCGTAAATTCGACTTTAGGGCCATAAAATGCACCTTCGCCAGGTTGTAAATCATAAACCAAACCTCTTTGCATTAAAGCTACAGCAAGATCTGCTTCAGCTTTATCCCACACATCGTCAGAACCCACCCGATTTTCGGGTCGCGTAGAAAGCTTAACTATTACATCTTCAAAACCGAAATCCTTATAAACCTCTTCCAGCATCTCAATAAAAGTTCGAACTTCTGACTGAATTTGCGCTTCTGTACAAAAAATATGTGCGTCATCTTGCGTAAAGCCACGCACGCGCATCAAACCATGTAATGAACCTGACGGTTCATTACGATGACATGAACCAAACTCTGCCAATCGCAGAGGCAAGTCACGATAACTATGCAGCGCATTGTTAAAGATTTGCACATGACCAGGGCAATTCATTGGCTTCACTGCGTAATCACGGTTTTCTGAAGATGTCACAAACATATTGTCATGATAATTTTGCCAGTGGCCGGATTTCTCCCACAGCGTTTTGTCCATCACAGTAGGTGTGCGCACCTCTTGATAGCCGTAATTGCGAAACATTTGGCGCATGTATTGCTCAACTTCTTGCCAAATGCTCCAGCCGCGCGGATGCCAAAACACCATGCCTGGTGCATCATCTTGCATGTGGAAGTAATCCAGTTGCTTGCCTAATTTACGGTGATCGCGTTTTTCAGCCTCTTCAAGCTGAAACAAGTATGCGTCCAACTCTTCTTTATTGCGCCAAGCAGTGCCGTACACACGCTGCAGCATTTCGTTATTGCTATCACCACGCCAGTACGCACCGGCTAACTTCATCAGTTTAAACGCTTTGAGCTTGCCAGTATTGGGAACATGCGGACCACGGCAAAGGTCAGTAAAACGCCCCTCTGTATAAAGTGAAACCTCTTCACCTGCTGGAATAGAGCCTATAATTTCCGCTTTATACTCCTCACCGATACTTTTGAAGTAAGCAATCGCTTCATCGCGCGGCAATACCTGTCGTGTTACTGGCTCATCTTTTTTGGCCAACTCCACCATCTTTTTTTCAATGAAGGTTAAATCTTCTGGAGTAAAGGCGCGCACATAAGAAAAGTCATAGAAAAAACCATTTTCAATCACAGGACCAATAGTCACTTGCGCAT
>JAURWJ010000020.1 GCA_030655015.1 Methylotenera sp.
CATGCCGGCATTCATACTGAATCCAAAGTCAAAATTCACTATATAGACTCAGAAGATATTGAGCAAAATGGTACTGATGCGCTGGCTGGCATGGATGCGATTCTAGTGCCTGGCGGCTTTGGCGTGCGTGGTACTGAAGGCAAAATTGCTGCCATTCAATATGCGCGTGAAAATAAAATACCTTACTTAGGTATTTGTTTGGGTATGCAATTAGCGGTGATTGAGTTTGCACGCCATGTTGCAGGTTTAACCGATGCTAACAGTACAGAATTTAACCCAGACGCTACTTACAAGCTCATTGGTTTAATTGATGAGTGGCAAGATGCATCAGGCAACATTGAAAAACGTGATGAAAATTCAGACCTAGGCGGCACTATGCGTTTAGGCGCACAAGCTTGTCCGGTTGTGCCAAACACTTTGGCTGCTGGCATTTATGGCGCGCAAGTGAATGAGCGTCATCGTCACCGTTATGAAGTGAATAATCATTATGTTGAGCAATTAAAAGCAGCTGGTTTAGTGGTTTCTGCCAGAACACCTACAGAAGATTTGTGCGAGATGATCGAGTTGCCGCAGAATGTTCACCCTTGGTTTGTAGCGTGCCAGTTTCATCCGGAGTTCACCTCTAATCCGCGGGCAGGGCATCCACTATTTACTGCATACGTCAAAGCGGCATTAGCGCACAAAAATGCTTAATCAATAGGCCTCTGCAGCAAAATTAAATAAGGTTTTGAATATGAAATTATGTAACTTTGATGTAGGTCTTGAACATCCTTTATTTTTGATTGCGGGCCCTTGTGTGATTGAATCGAAACAGATGGCGATTGATACCGCGGGTCAGTTGAAGGAAATTGCGGCGGCGCTCAACATGCCATTTATTTACAAATCTTCATACGATAAAGCTAACCGCAGTTCAAACAGTACATTCCGAGGTTTCGGTATGGAAGAGGGGTTGAGAATTTTAGATGAGGTGCGTGCCCAAATCGGCGTGCCGATTTTGACTGACGTACACACAGAAGAGCAGGTGCCACATGTGGCAGCGGTGGTGGATGTGTTGCAAACTCCCGCATTTTTATGTCGCCAAACTGACTTTATTACCGCCTGCGCAAAATCAGGTAAACCCGTGAATATCAAAAAAGGCCAATTTATGGCGCCAGGAGATATGCGTAATGTGGTGCAAAAAGCGCGCGAGGCAAACGGCAATCAAGACACCATTATGGTGTGCGAGCGCGGTGTTTCTTTTGGCTATAACACGCTGGTGTCAGACATGCGTGGTCTTGCCATTATGCGTGAAACCAATTGTCCGGTAGTGTTTGATGCAACGCATTCTGTGCAGCAGCCTGGGGGCCAGGGTGATAAGAGTGGCGGTCAGCGTGAGCATGTGCCAGTGCTGGCACGTGCAGCTGTAGCCAGTGGCATTGCAGGCATTTTTATGGAAACGCATCCAGACCCATCTAAGGCGTTGTCAGACGGCCCAAATGCCTGGCCACTTCATAAAATGAGAGACTTGTTAGAAGTATTGGTCGATTTAGATAGATTAGTGAAAAAAGCTGGTTTTATTGAAAGTACGTTGTAAAAAAATAATTTAGTCGCATATAAACATGGCTAAAAATAATTTAGAACTTAGGAGAAAATAATGAGCGCAATCGTAGATATTATCGCCCGCGAAATTTTAGATTCACGTGGCAATCCAACCGTAGAAGCTGATGTTTTATTAGAAAGCGGTGTTATTGGCCGTGCGGCGGTGCCGTCAGGCGCATCTACAGGCGCTAAAGAAGCGGTGGAGTTGCGTGATGGTGACAAAAGCCGTTATTTAGGCAGGGGCGTGTTGCAAGCGGTTGAAAATGTAAATACAGAAATCACCGAAGCGATTATCGGTCTAGATGCTGAAGAGCAAAGCTTTATCGACAAAACCTTGATCGAATTAGACGGTACAGAAAACAAAGACCGTTTAGGTGCCAATGCGATTTTGGCAGTTTCAATGGCTTGCGCGCGTGCTGCAGCTGAAGAGTCAGGTTTGCCACTTTATCGCTATTTAGGCGGTTCAGGCGCGATGCAATTGCCAACACCGATGATGAATATCATCAACGGTGGCGCACATGCTGATAACTCTGTCGATATGCAGGAGTTTATGATTATTCCAGCAGGCTTGCCATCATTCCGCGAAGCGATTCGTTGCGGTGCTGAAGTGTTTCATGCGCTGAAGAAAACCTTGCATAAAAAAGGTTTGGCAACGACAGTGGGTGATGAGGGTGGTTTTGCGCCGAATTTACCTTCCAATGAGTCTGCGATTCAATATATCTTGGAAGCAATTTCAGACGCAGGTTATGAACCAGGCCGTGACGTTTATCTAGGTTTAGATTGTGCAAGTACCGAGTTCTACAAAGATGGCCGTTATCATTTAGAGTCAGAAGGTTTAGCGCTGACTTCTGCACAATTTACCGACTACTTAGCCACTTGGTGTGATAAATATCCAATCATCAGCATTGAAGATGGTATGGGTGAGTTTGACTGGGACGGCTGGGATATTTTGACTAAACGCCTAGGTAAAACCACACAGTTGGTGGGTGATGACTTATTTGTAACCAATACCAAAATCCTGCGTGAAGGCATTAAACGAGGTGTTGCTAACTCGGTGTTAATCAAAGTGAACCAAATTGGCACCTTGACTGAGACATTCCAAACCATTGAAATGGCGAAACGTGCAGGTTATACCTCAGTGGTATCACATCGCTCAGGTGAAACTGAAGACAGCACGATTGCTGATATTGCCGTGGCTACTAACGCATTGCAAATTAAAACAGGCTCACTCTGCCGTTCCGAGCGTATTGCGAAATACAACCAATTGTTGCGTATTGAAGAAGAATTGGGTGATGCAACTAGCTATGCAGGCAAGGACGCGTTCTATCAGCTATTTAGATAATTGATCGCTAAAAATTGAAAGCCCTCACGCTTATTTTTGTGATCCTTATTGCCTTGCTACAGTACCCATTGTGGCTAGGTAAGGGAAGCTGGCTACGCGTGTGGGATTTAAACCGTCAACTCTCTGAGCAGCAAAGAAAAAACACAGGGATAAAGGCGCGTAACGATACACTGGATGCTGAAGTGCGCGATTTAAAAAGTGGACGTGCCGCCATTGAAGAGCGCGCACGCAGTGAGTTGGGTATGATCAAACAAGATGAAGTGTTTTATCAAGTGATTGATCAACCTTTGCCTACGCCTACACCGCAACCTGCAAGCTCCACGATAGCAGTAACGCCACCTTAGCCTAGCAACGACCAATCAAAAACATATCTCAATATTTGTTAGAGGTATCCATTATTGGCTTCAATTCACCTGATGCTCAAAAATAGCCTCATTATTGAATACTGGCGCTTATTTCTACTATAAGGAACCTGTGCTATACCATTTGTACAAGTAATATGCCCCTACCGCCATCATGATGTACATTGGAAAGTCGCCACTTTTTTTGGTTTCAGATTTGTTTGGGGAGCTAATCCAGCGGTTGAGTAGCCAAATGATAAAAATAATGACTGGAATAAATATCATGGTGGTGGTTGATTCAAACAGCTTACCCAGCAACTTTGAGAGCCAGCCGTTATCACGAAACATTTCCATGGCAATACCAATGATGCCAATAAGCATTAGACCCATACGTAAGATGGCGATTAAAACGCTGAGTTTACTCTCAGGTTTAATATCTTTATTTTTGAGATACTGGTTTGGGTCAATATTGGCCATACTTAAATTTCTCTACGTTGGGTTTAATTTAATTTGAGGCTAAAAATTTACTTGGATCAACAGATTTACCCTGTTGCCGAATTTCAAAGTGTAACTTTATTGTATTGCTATCGGTATTACCCATTTCTGCAATTTTTTGTCCACGAGTGACAACTTGGCCTTCTTTAACCACAATCAAGCTGTTATGCGCATAAACCGATAAATAGGTCGCGTTGTGTTTTATGATGACTAATTTCCCATAGCCACGTAAATCTGAGCCGCTATAGATAACTTTGCCTGCAGCGGCTGCGCTAATGCTTTGCCCCATGGTGCCAGCGATATCAATACCTTTGTTACCCGCATCATTAAAGTTAGCAATGACTTTACCTTTAGTTGGCCAAATCCAATCACCACTGGTCGTAGATTCAGCATTAGCTTCAGCCTTAGGCTCTGTGATCACTTTTGGTCTTGTTTCGCTAGTCTTTTCAGTTATATTTGGGGTGGATGATGCCACTGGTTTGGTGGCCGTCGTCACCTTTACGTTGTCTGGTTTTACTATAGGCAATGGTTTTTTAAAAGCCTCATCACTGTAAGGCTCACGTATGGCTTTGGGCTCACTAAGGACAAGTACTTGTGGTGGTTGCGTGCTTGTAGTAGTGCTGGAGTCGGTGCCAAGGGCGTAAGTTGTGACTCCGTTAGCTTGCTCTTGCACTACATTATTTTCAACATTTGTTGATTTGTCTTTTAGCGTGTTGAATTTAAGTATTTGGCCAATTTTAATAATGTAAGGCGCTTTAATGTCATTAAGTTGCGCAATTTCCTGATAGTCATAGCCGTATTCAAGACCGAGGCTAAATAAAGTATCACCTTTTTTAACAGTATAAGTGTCAGGGCGCCAATCACTAGTGACTTTGCCCACGGATGATTTTGAGGCTGTATTTTGCTTAGCGGCAGGTAGGCGGTCGATGACTGGAGCTGGAGTGGTGCTACAGGCAAGTAACGCCCATGAAAGCAACAAAATTAAACCATTACGCAATATTGCCATCCTTAACTGGTCCCTCCTAGTAAGGGGACAAACTTTACCGGTTCTAATTTGGTTTGGCGATACTCAGTTTGAGAGATATGTTCTACTAGATATAACACTTGTTCATCAGTGCCTACGGGGATCACCAAACGCCCGCCAATGGCTAATTGATCTAGTAAATCCTGCGGAATATGGCTGGCAGCGGCGGTGACCATGATGGCGTCAAACGGGGCTAATTGCGGCAACCCCATATTGCCATCTGCGTGGTCTAGTTTGACGTTGATGCATTTAAGCTTGCGCAGGTGGTCACGTGCTTTCATCACTAATGGACGAATGCGTTCTACCGAATAAACCTCTTTGGCAATTTTAGATAGCACGGCAGTTTGATAACCACAGCCAGTGCCTATTTCGAGTATTTTTTGTAAAGGTTGGCCATTACGCAACAGCTCAGACATGCGCGCCACAATATAAGGCTGGGAGATGGTTTGACCAAAGCCGATGGGCAATGAAACATCTTCATAGGCGCGAATGGACAAGGCTTCATCTACAAAAATATGGCGTGGAATCGCTGAGATGGCAGAAAGTACCACTTCATCTTTAATACCTTGTTCGCGCAAGCGTGTGAGCATGCGCTCGCGGGTGCGAAGGGAGGTCATGCCGATGCCGGCTTGCGAAGATCTAATCAGTGCCACTATTTACTCAACCAGTCTTTAATATCGTTAAGCTGCGCGTGGCTGGTTAAATCCACTTGAATCGGTGAAATTGACACTTTGTTATTAGCTACGGCATAAAAGTCGGTGCCTTCACCGCCATCATTAGGTTGCCCGGCGGCACCTACCCAATATACAGTTTCATTGCGCGGTGTTTTAAGCTGTACCACAGGTTCTGCTTTATGGCGCTTACCTAAACGTGTTACCACGCGGCCTTGCAACGCATTGTAGGCAATATCCGGCACATTGACATTGAGCAGTGTGGCAGATTTAAACCCGGTTTTTTGATAATGTTTGATGAGTTCAACCGCTACCCTTGCTGCGGTTTCAAAATGCGTAGAGTTATGCTGCGACATCGAAATGGCAATTGAGGGGATGCCAAGTAAATAGCCTTCCATTGCTGCAGCAACAGTGCCTGAGTAAATGGTGTCATCGCCCATGTTGGCGCCATCGTTAATGCCGCTAATCACCATATCCGGCACGATATCCATGAGTCCTGTCAGCGCGATATGCACGCAGTCAGTAGGCGTGCCATTGACGTAAAAAAAGCCGTTTGCGGCCTTTTTTACGCTGAGTGGCCGATCAAGCGTGAGCGAGTTGCTGGCGCCGCTACGATTTCTTTCAGGCGCCACCACCGTAATATCGGCAATTTGAGCAATATGTTCTGCAAGAATATTAAGACCCGGTGCAAAATAGCCGTCGTCATTTGAGAGTAGGATTTTCATACGTTACTGACTAAGAGGAAGTTCATGCTTAAATTATAGTAGAAGAGCGCTGGTTTGGCGTGGTTGTTATGTAAAAACTTATGATTAAAGCTAGAAAAATCAAGCTCGCGTTAAACGTGCATAAAAAATGGCGCATCCAAAAAATAGTACTGAAAGTGCAATTTCAACGCTTGCAAGCTGCGCTGAAACACCACCATCAGACCAGGCTCGCACCACGCCTTCGGTAAAGTATAGCAGTATAAACATGCTTGCCCATTGGTAGGTGTAACGTTTACCACGCAAGATGCCAAATAATGGCAGCAACAGCGGTACTGCTTTTAACATGAGTAGCGAGCCGTCGGGTTTTAGCGGCGCTAAAATAGTTTCCCACGCAACAGCTAGCAATATGAGGGCGATTAAACTAAAAGATGCGCCCAGTTGGAGATTGCTAATTAGATTATTTCTATGCATAGCGACCTTATATTTTTGCTAATTGTGACATGCGCACCAGTGCTGCGCGGGCAGATTGGGCGTCGTGAATGGGATGATCGAAATTAAAACGTAAGATTTTCACCTCAGTGCCATGATTGACATTAACGTCAAAGCCATCGCTATCTAACCCTAACATTTGCACCTGTGTTGCTTCTACCTGGTGAAAGTGTTGGCAATAGGCAATTAAGCTGTGTACATGGTCAGCGTTCATGTGATCAATAATAGCTGTTTCTTGAGCCGCTAGTAGTGAATCAACCGCGGGGCTAAAAAAATCGTCTGACGACAGCCAGCTCATATTGCCAAAGCCACCAATATAGCGTGCATGAGTGAGGTTAATCCGATAAAAAGCAAAGTCATGCATATCAAAATAACTGGCGGCTTGTGGCAGGTAGCGTAAATAACGGGCGCGTAAATCTGCGTCGTCTTTTTCAATCTTGACGGCTGACCCGAGTAACGTGAGCCGCGCATTGGCTTGCAAGTCTTCAGTGCCTGCAAATACCAGTAACGAAACTTTTGGGTTGAGCATGATATTTTTAGTGTGCTCTGCAATGCTGCTAATCAGTATCACGGGCTGGCAATCATGCCCTAATACAAACGGTGCCACCGAGCCAAATGGGTAGCCATCAAATTTTACAGAATGTGTAGAAAGTATGCCGCTATGTGTGCTGCGCAGAAACTGTTTGGCTTCTGGGGCTAAATTTGCCATGTTAGAGGCTCCTAGATAATTTTAAGGCGGTTTCAGCAAGTCGCTTACCTAGTGCGATACAGAGTTTTTTCTCATCATCGGTGATAGGCTTGTCATCCATGGCACCGCCAACATGGCTTGCGCCGTAAGGTGTGCCGCCAGAAGCGGTTGCAGATAACGCAGGTTCTGAATATGGTAAACCCACCATGACCATGCCATGGTGCATTAAAGGTAGCATCATGGTGAGTAGCGTCGTTTCATTGCCGCCATGCATAGAGCCGGTAGACGTGAACACTGCGGCGGGCTTGCCGATGAGTGCACCTTTGAGCCATAAGCTGGTGGTGCCATCTAAAAAATACTTCATCGGCGCCGCCATATTGCCAAAGCGGGTAGGGCTGCCGAGGGCTAAACCTATGCATTGTTCTAAATCTTGCAATTCAACGTAGGGATCACCGCTGGTTGGAATGTCTGGCTCGGTGGCTTCACAGTTGGCTGAAACTTTAGGCACAGTACGAATGCGCGCTTTTACATTAGCCACACTTTCAACACCGCGCGCAATCAGTTGTGCCATGTTACGTACTGCACCACCTTGTGAGTAATAGAGAATTAGGATTTCGCTCATTTTTTCCTTTTGTCTTTGATGCGCTGTTTTTTTGCATCTAGCTCAAATAAGCCGATGGTGTTGATCAGCTCACTAAATTTGGCGTAACCATAGTTTCGAGAGTCAAACGCAGAGTAATTTTTGACGATGTGTTTTTTTACTTCACTTAAATTGGCAAATCCGTCTTCAGTAGATTCGGAAATTGTTTCTATTGCAGAACGAATCAATGACACCAGCTTGGCGTCCATTGCTAATTGTTGCGAGGTTTTTTTGACAACAGGCGACAACAGCGTGGTTTCATCAACTGAAACATTGGGCGGTTTTATTTCTGAGCTGGTCTTGGTTTTATCTTTTCCAGTATTGGGCGTGTCCAGATTAGGTATTGTTGATTCTGATGTTTTTTCTTGCGACAGAATTTCAAAATATTTAAATTCGGTGCAGGCCGCCCTTAAAGATTCAGGCGTCTTTTTTTCTCCAAAGCCATAAACCAGCTTACCAGACTCGCGAAAGCGAATGGCTAAGCGAGTGAAGTCACTATCACTTGAAACAATACAAAATCCATCAAGCGGCGCGGTGTAAAGCAAGTCCATTGCATCAATAATCAGCGCGCTATCTGTCGCATTTTTGCCTTTAGTATTCGCATATTGCTGCATGGGCTGAATGGCATGCTTGGGTAATATTTCCTTCCAGCGACTTAATTGGGTTTGCGTCCAGTCACCGTAGATACGCCTAACGCTGGCATCACCAAATTTGGAGATTTCTTCAAATAGCGCATCAATAATCGGGATGACGTTAAACGTATTATCCGCATCAATGAGTACAGCTAGTCGAGGGTTGCTTTTATCAGTACTCATTTTTGAGCCCAAATTTTACTTGAAGCTAAAAGTATACAGCACATCCACCGCACTATCGGTGCCAGCTTCGGCGCGTATCGACCAGCTTGGGGTAATATTGAAAGTGAGGCGGGCAACATCCAGCAAGCCGCTGACACTTTTTGCATAACTCAAATAAAGTTGTGAGGTGATTCTTTTACCAAAGGTCAATGATGCGCTTTCAGCATCACCACCGGCAAAACTGAATTCATCCAAGCCTGCGGCGCGTGCAAGTTGGGTTTGTAGCGGTACCGATTGGCCTTGTGATAGCAATACGCCAGCGGCCAATGACAGCATGCCGTAATCGTTTTTACCTGTTTGATCCATGCCGTGACCGAGCACTAACCATGATAATTTTTCAGTGTCAGCGACATTGGGGTCAGAAACCAGTTTAGTGACAGGCGCAAACGCACTGCCGGTAATTTCAACCCCTGCATTAATGGGTTTGCTATTGCGCATAGCTCGAATATTAAGCCCCGGGTTATCCATCGGGCCATTAAAGTTAAGAATACCGCGTTCAATGTTCAGCACTTGCCCATAGGCCATGTACGTACCTTTTTTCACTTGAATGCTCCCTTCAGTGTGCGGGCGATATTGCGTTAAGCCAGTTAATGTCAGTGCCCCAATGAGTTCAGCATCAAGACCGCGTCCACGCAGGCTGAAGTCTTGACCTAAGTCGATATGCAGGCCGTTTAAAAGAATGGCTAATGATGGGGTTTTAGTACTGGCTATCTGCCCCAGTATCACCACATCGTCATCAAGCGTTGGCGCATCTTCTTGTGAAAGTTCTATTAAGCCTTTGTTGACGGCGAATTGACCAAAAATAGAGAGCATGCCGTCTGCCAGTATGGTTTTCCCCGTTCCGCTTAAAGTGAGTAAGCGGTCAGTGCGGGATAATAATGTGAAGTTATCCGCATGCCAGTCAAGGTCAATTTTAGGTTTGCCGTTATCTATCAATAAAATTCCATTGGTATTCAGGCTACCTGCACCACCTTGCCATGACGCTTGTTTAATCTGTAATTGATCATTTTTAAATTCCGCCAATAAACTACCTTTAGTTAAATTAACGCCTTCTAAAGGCAGGCTGAATTGTAGGTTTTGACCCGTGACATTGCCGCTTAAATTGGGTTTGCCCAAGGTGCCATTGGCTAACACTGATAATGTGAGCTGACCATCCAGATCAGCATCCATCAGACTGGAGGGCATAGGTAACCAAGCCAGTGTGTTAAGTTGCGCTGTGCC
>JAURWJ010000052.1 GCA_030655015.1 Methylotenera sp.
GTACTCGCGTTATCGAGCGCTAGTGCTGTTGCGGATACGCAGATCAATGTTGTCGGGTTATTTAGCAATAAAGCGGTGGTGATGATTGATGGAGGAAAGCCCAAGACGTTGAGCGTCGGGCAAACTAGCGCAGGCGTTAAGTTAATCGCGGCTGACAGTAAAAGCGCTACTTTTTTAGTAGAAGGTAAAACTAAACAGCTGGAAATGGGGCAAGCGGCATCCATTGGTGGAGCAGATGCAAATAGCAGCCCCAGCGTGACTTTATACGCCGATGCACAGGGGCACTTTTTTTCTGAGGTATACATCAATGGCGCACCGTTAAAATTTTTAGTAGATACTGGGGCGACTACGGTTGCATTGAATAGCGGAGATGCCAAGTTTGCAAAAATCGACTATAAACGCGGTGAGCCTGTTCAAATAGGGACGGCAAACGGTGTTGTAACGGCTTATCGTGTCACGATTGCTAATCTTAAAATTGGTGGTATTACACTAAGCCAAGTAGAGGGAAGCGTGTTGGAAGGTGGCTCCCCATCCGTAGTGCTACTTGGGATGAGTGCGTTAAATCGGTTGGACATGAAGCGCCAGGATATTGCGTTAACTTTGACTAAAAAATACTAGATGCTATTTAATATCGTGCGCGAAATTGCACATCAATATCATGTTCGCGTTGAACTGCGTTATTTAGATGTGCCGCGACCAATAGGCCCACTAGTTAAAGTGATATTTCCTAAGGGTGGACGTGATTACCGATGGATTTATCCATGATTAAAGTCATGATTAAAAGTCACCGTCAGAGTGGCTTTTAATCACAAACTTAAGTTGCAGCCTCCAAAATTAACTATTTGCGTTTATCGTTTTCAATCAACGCGTAGGCGGAGTGGTTATGAATGGACTCGAAGTTTTCTGATTCAACGGTATAGGCCACAATGCGTTTTTCTGCATTCAGTTGTGCTGCCACGTCACGCACCATATCTTCAACAAACTTTGGATTGTCGTAGGCGCGCTCAGTCACATATTTTTCATCAGGGCGTTTCAATAAGCCATAAAGCTCGCATGAAGCTTGCTTTTCAACCAAATCAATAATGTCTTCAATCCAGATAAAGTCGTTGACTAGTGCAGTAACGGTGACATGCGAACGTTGATTGTGCGCGCCGTAGTCTGATATTTTTTTGCTGCAAGGACACAAGCTGGTGACCGGGACTAACACCTTCACGGTGATGTCAAATTTGCCTTTGTTGATTTCACCGATAAAAGTGACTTCGTAGTCTAATAAGCTCTTTACCCCAGAAACTGGCGCCGCTTTGTTGACAAAATAAGGGAAGGTCATTTCGATATGACCAGACTCGGCTTCTAATCGCTTCACCATTTCACGTAAAATGGTCTCAAAGGATTCAATTGAAATTGCATGTTCATTGATGTTGAGAATTTCAACAAAACGTGACATGTGCGTGCCTTTGAATTGCTGTGGCAAATGCACGTACATATTAAATACCGCCACGGTATGTTGCTCGCCACCTGATTTATCTTTAACGACGACAGGATGGCGAATGGATTTAATCCCTACTTTGTCGATTGCAAGGTGACGCGTATCCACTGTATTTTGCACATCTTCAATCGGACTTGCTACTGTTGTTTGGCTCATTTGATTCCTACTTTGATTTCTGTTCAGATAGCGGCTAAATAATAGTTGAGTATAACACTAGGTTATTAGCTTCGCAATTGCGGAAGCGATGCCTTTAGCATCTAGACCGCATTCTGCGAGCATGGTTGCATGGTCACCGTGTTCAATAAACTGGTCAGGTAACCCTAGGCATAACGTTTTAATTGGATGTTTGATGTTTTGTTGCATACTTTGTAGCGCTTCCAACACCGCAGAGCCTGCGCCACCCATCACGCAATTTTCTTCTACCGTGATAATAAAGGCATGGTCATTCGCTAGCTTTTCAATCAGCGCAGCATCAATTGGTTTTACAAAGCGCATGTTAGCAACGGTGGCATCAAGTTGCTCAGCGGCTTCTAATGCAGCTACGAGCATGGAGCCAAAAGCTAAAATCGCTATTTTTTTACCAGTGCGAACAATTTGCCCTTTGCCAATTTCGATGCTACTTAGTTCTGGGTTAATAATGGCTCCCGTGCCGCTGCCGCGCGGGTAGCGTACTGCAGCAACACCATTGTATTTAAAGCCTGTAGTGAACATTTGTCTGCATTCGTTTTCATCGCTGGGTGTCATGATTACTACGTTTGGAATGCAGCGTAAGTAGGTTAAATCAAAACTTCCCGCATGCGTGGGCCCATCTGCACCTACCAAGCCAGCACGGTCTATGGCTAACAGCACTGGCAGGTTTTGCAGTGCAATGTCATGGATGAGTTGGTCATAAGCCCGTTGCAGGAATGTGCTGTAAATCGCAACCACGGGTTTTAGGCCATCACATGCCATGCCAGCCGCAAACGTCAAGGCGTGCTGCTCTGCGATGCCTACGTCAAAATAACGGTCGGGATAAGCTGCTGCAAAGGCATTTAAACCAGAGCCGTCGCACATGGCAGGCGTAATACCAATAAGGCGGTTATCAATAGCGGCCATATCCACAAGCCAGTCGCCAAACACTTCAGTGTAAGTTTTTTGCAATTTAGCGTGAAGTGCATTGCCGTTGAATGGGTCAAATTTGCCAACACCATGAAATTTATTCGGGTCATCCTCAGCCGGTTCAAAACCTTTGCCTTTTTGCGTCACGATATGCAAAAACTGCGGACCAGATAATTGTTTGATATTGTGTAGCGTATCAATCAAAGACTCTAAATCATGCCCGTCAATCGGACCAATATAGTTAAAGCCAAATTCTTCAAATAGCGTACCAGGCATCACCATGCCTTTAACATGCTCTTCAGCACGTTTAGCAAACTCCATCATCGGCGGTAGCGCAGAAAGTACTTTTTTACCTGATGACCTGACTTTGTTATAGAAGCGGCTGGAAAGTAGTTTAGTTAAATAGTTGTTGAGTGCGCCTACGTTGTTTGAAATGCTCATATCATTGTCATTGAGTATGACTAGCAAGTTAGCATCCATGTCACCAGCGTTATTCAAGGCTTCAAACGCCATGCCAGCTGTCATGGCACCATCGCCAATAATCGCGACAGCACGACGTTCGCTGCCGGTTTTTTGAGCAGCGACTGCCATGCCGAGGGCTGCGGAAATAGAGGTACTTGAGTGCCCTGTGCCAAACGTATCATATTCGCTCTCAGCGCGACGAGGAAACCCAGCAAGCCCTTGTGGTTTGCGTAAGGTTTGCATACGCGTTCGACGACCCGTTAGGATTTTATGCGGGTAAGTTTGATGCCCTACATCCCAAACCAATTTATCATCGGGTGTATTGAATACATAATGAAGGGCGATGGTGAGCTCAACCACGCCTAAATTAGAAGCTAAATGCCCACCAGTTTTTGAAACGCCATCAATTAAAAATAAGCGTAACTCTTGCGCTAGCTGACCCAGCTGCTTACGATCTAGTTGGCGTAGTTGTTGGGGATAGTCAATGGTGTCGAGTAAAGGGGTCACAAGTAGGTGTCGTTAATAATGAATTTCAGGGCAAAGAAAATAATCGTAGTAGGGGTTGTTAAAAATAAGGGCTAAAAACTGCGTTGCGTAATAAAATTCGCCAGCGCTCGAAGCCGCTGTGCGTTATCGCCAAAGGGTGCTAATGCATCAATTGCAGTTTCATACAGTTGTCTCGCATGTTTTTTAGCATCGGCTAATCCTAAAATTGTGACATAAGTCGGCTTGTTACTATTGGCATCTTTGCCTGCTGTTTTACCCAAGGTGTGTGTATCTGCTTCAACATCTAAAATATCATCAATCACTTGAAACGCAAGCCCGATGTTTTTAGCATAAATGCTGACAGCAGCAATGTGTTCATTAGAGCCATGTGCGCTTAGCAAAACTGCAGCTTGAATCAGCGCACCTGTTTTTAGCTGGTGCATGGTTTCAAGCTCATGTTGAGTCAGTGCCACGCCTACTGCACTTAGGTCAATCGCCTGGCCGCCTGCCATGCCATTAGAGCCCGCTGCCTTGGCTAATATATTGATCATGTTGATTTGCTGATTTGCATTTTCACATAATTGCGGTGCTGATAATACTTCAAATGCCAAGGTCTGCAATGCATCGCCTACTAATAACGCGGTTGCATCATCAAATTGTTTATGGCAACTTGGTTTTCCGCGACGCAGGTCATCGTCATCCATACAGGGCATATCGTCATGCACTAATGAATAAGCATGAATCAGCTCAACTGCGCTGGCTGCTGCATCAGCAATTTGAGTCTCGGTGTTGCAAAGCTCGGCTGTGGCATAGCACAGCAGCGCACGTATGCGCTTGCCGCCACCTAGTGCACTGTAGCGCATGGCACTATGTAATGTTTGTGGTATTAAGTTTGCGGGTGGCAGGGTGAGGGCTAGCACACTCTCAATGTGAGCTTGCTTAGCTTTAATCCAGGTTAAGAAATCCTGACTTAACAAATCTGGGCTTAGTAAATTCTGGTTTAATAAATCCTGCACAGATGGCTTGCTCATGACTTGGTTATTCGTTATCAGCATTAAACGCGACTAATTGCTGACGCTCGTTTAATACCTTAACTTGTTGTTCAACTTCGGCAAGTGATTTTTGACAAAGCTCAAGTAATGTATTGCCATGTTTATAGGCTTCAAGGGAAGCCTCCAAAGGCATCAGGCCAGATTCCATTTGTGCCACAATGGTTTCGAGTTCGCTATATGCCTGCTCGAAGCTGGGGGGGGGTTCATGCCCTGCTTTGGCAGCTGATTTTGGAGCGGTTTTTGTGTTGGATGCAGACATAAATCAACAGTTTCGATGTTGGGTAGCTCTATTTACTCAATGTTTCGGGCATCCTCTTTGTGGATTGCCAGCTTAAAGTACTTTGTCACCTGACTCCGTCGCTTAGAAGTTTGAGTAAATAGATGCGCCTTGTTGTTAGGTAAGCCTGTATTCTACCAAATATTTAGGCTAAAACCTGCTGTAAAAAGCGTGCAATATCTGCAATCTCGTCTACGCACACCGAATGTGCCATTTTATATTCATGCCAAGTGACGAGATATCGTCTATTTTGTAATAAATTGCGCGAAATTTGACTCATTTCAAGGCTAATCACATCATCAAAAATACCATGTGCCATAAAAATTGGGGTGTTTGCATTGGCCGCATTTGCCTCTAAGGCCAGTTTGTCGTGTAGCGGTAAATAGGTTGATAAGGCTAGTATTCCTCCAAGTCTTTGTGGATAGCGTAGTGCGGTATGTAGTGCGACAGCGCCACCTTGCGAAAAGCCGGCAAGCACGATACGCTCACTCGCAATGCCTCGATCAATTTCAGTTTGAATCAAGGCGTTGATGGTGTGCTGGCTGGCCTGTATGCCAGCCTCGTCTTCACGGCTGACAGGGATGATGCCATAAATGTCATACCAAGCGGGCATGACATATCCATTGTTACGGGTTACAGCCATATCAGGCGCATGCGGCAGAATAAATCTTACGTTGGGAAGATATTGAGGCTGCAATAACTGCTGCGCAATAGGTTCAAAATCATACCCGTCGGCACCTAATCCATGTAGCCAGATAACGCTGGCATTGATTTTGCTAACAGCTATATTAGGGTTGGTTAGCTCTAATGGGGGGTTGTGGGTCATGGTGGTAATGATTTATGTTATGGGTGAAGGCGAGCCGCAATGAAAAAAATACGTGTAAAATCAAGCCGTCAAGTTGATATGCCGTTGCTTAACGTTGAAATCATAGCATTTTACTCGCCAGTTGTACTTTAAGACGACATAAGTTCTTTATTAAATAGCCTAATGAAACAAAACAACTGTGAGTTTAGATGATGCAAATAAAAATACTCGGCTGTAGTGGTGGTATTGGTGATGATTTACGCACCACCTCTATGCTTGTAGATCATGATATTTTGATTGAGGCGGGCACTGGTGTGGGTGATTTAACCATGAGCCAACTTTTGGCGATTGACCACATTTTTATTAGTCACTCACATTTAGATCATATTGCCTTTATCCCATTCTTGTTGGATACGGTGATGGGAATTCGTACCGAGCCTGTGACGCTACATGCTTTGCCAGAAACTTTAAGTATTTTATGCACGCATATTTTTAATTGGAAAATATGGCCGGATTTCAACGCGATTCCAGATATTTATAATCCTTTTTTGCGTTACCACGCATTGAAATTAGGTGAAACGCTGAATTTAAATGGCCGTAAGTTTACCCCTCTACCCGTTAATCACGTTGTGCCTGCGGTTGGCTACCATGTAGAGGGTCAGCAGTTCAGTCTGGTTTATACAGGTGACACGACGGAGTGTGATGCACTATGGAGTGAGGTGAATAAGATTGAAAATCTTAAGTATGTCATTATAGAAACAGCATTTAGTAATGGTGAGCTTAAGCTGGCCAAGCTATCTAAACACCTTTGCCCATCGATGCTGGTCACGGAGCTTGCTAAGTTAGACCTCACGAAGTTGACTGATATTCCTGAAGTATTGATCACGCACCTAAAACCTGGCGAGAGTGGAACTATCATGCTTGAAATTGCAGCTAGTCACCCTATAATGCCAGTGATGGCACTAAAACATCACCAAATTCTTCATTTATAAAAAAACAAGGTTAACGTGATGGCCGTAGACCAGTCAGTATTAGAGCGGTTAGAGCCGATCGCAAAGTTATCTGCCGCGCGTAAGCAGGAGCTTGCAGGGTTATGCTATATCGAGAAGGTGAATAAAAACATAGACCCAATGCGCATGAACATTACTAAAGCCTCGCAAGTGCTGTATGTACTGAAAGGCGACTTGGGTCTCAATTTCATCAATGGTCACAAACTTATCTTGCGTGGCGGATCGCCAGCTGCAAGGCATCCAGTTAACAACGATCGCAATATCAAAGCAACCATTGCGCTGACTGATATTGAAATTATGCGTATAGACATGGATTTGCTGGATATCATGTTGACGTGGGACCAGCTCTCTAATAATGAAGGCGTACCGAAACAGTTAGATGCTCATCAATCCAGTCAGGCTGGTAGAACCCCAGCCGATTGGATGCACGATACTAGTATTTTTAGTGTTTCTAAATTACAAACGGGGGTGTTTAGCCAATTGCCCGCAGCCAACATTGAAGCGATGTTTGAACGTATGACGCACATTGCTCCTGTGGCTGGGCAAGTCATTATTCAGCAAGGTGCAGAGGGCGATTATTACTACCTGATTCAGCGCGGCACTGTGGTTGTTACCAAGGTGGTGGATTTTAGCCAGCCTGCGGTGGTGATTGCTGAATTAAACGAAGGGTGCGCCTTTGGTGAGGAAGCTTTAGCTTCAGATAATAAACGCAATGCAACCGTCACCATGAAAACGGACGGTGAATTACTCAGGCTTAATAAAGAAGACTTTGTCGCCTTACTCAAAGCACCGTTGATTAAGCAATTGAGTTGGGCTGAGGCGATAGAAAAAATTAAAGCAGGCGCTGTGTGGGTAGACGTAAGATTGCCATCTGAATATCAGTTTGACCCTATTCAAGATGCCATCAATTTACCTTTAAATGAAATTCGTCAATGGCTGATTAGCTTAGATAAAAGCATTCCCTACATCATGTATTGCCAAACGGGTCGCCGTAGCTCAGCCGCAGCATTTATCTTGGCGCAAGCTGGGTTTAATGTTTATGTATTGACCAACGGCACGAGGTCCCTCACTTAATTGCCGTGTCCTCCGGCGCTGTCTGCATCGTACCAATCTGATTGGCTAGTCGGGGTCTAACGGTGGCGCTACCTTCAGTAGCTCCTCAATCGTAGTGATGCCTGCGGCTACTTTTTCTGCACCGTTGATAATCAGTGGCTGCATGCCTTCTTGCTGCGCTAGTTTGGTGAGTTTGGCCAAATTGGTATCTGGCGTAATCAGTTTGCGTATTGCCGGCGTAATGGTGAGCATTTCATAAATACCGCTACGCCCTCTAAAGCCTGTATTGCGACAGTTCAGGCAGCCAACAGGCTTGTAAATGTGCTCAGGTTTAGGGAGGTTGAACGTGCCAACCAATGCGTCCCATTTGCTTTGTTCGATAGGCTCCGCTACTTTGCAACTCGTGCATAAAGTGCGCACAAGGCGTTGTGCCATAATGCCCAATACTGTCGAATGAATGAGATAAGAAGGTACGCCTAAGTCTAAAAGCCGCGTCACGGCAGAAGGTGAGTCATTGGTATGCAGGGTTGATAGCACCAAGTGCCCTGTGAGCGCAGCTTGAATCGCCATGTCGGCCGTTTCCAAGTCACGGATTTCACCCACCATAATAATGTCAGGGTCTTGTCGCATGAGCGTGCGTATCCCGTCAGCAAAGCCAAGCCCAATGTTTTGTTGCACTTGCATCTGATTAAAAGCAGGCTCCACCATTTCAATCGGCTCTTCTACTGTACATACGTTAACTTCTGGCGTGGCCAATAGACGTAGTGTGGAGTACAGCGTTGTGGTTTTACCTGAGCCAGTCGGGCCCGTCACCAAAATAATGCCATTAGGCGCTTTTGTCCAAGCGTTCCATTGATCTGCTTGCGCTTGCGAAAAACCCAGCGTTAAAAAGTCTTTACCTGAAATATCAGGTGAAAATATCCGCATGACGAGTTTTTCACCAAAAGCCGTCGGCATGGTAGATAAACGTAGTTCAATCTCTTGGCCTTCTGCCGATAAGGTTTTAATGCGGCCATCTTGTGGGCGGCGTTTCTCTACCATGTCCATACGACCAAGCAGCTTAATACGGCTAGTGATGGCGTTCATGATATTAGGCGGGAGTTGATATACCTGATGCAACACACCATCAATCCTAAAGCGCATCAAGCCCATATTGCGTCTGGGTTCCAGGTGAATATCACTGGCACGCTGTTCAAATGCATATTTAAACAGCCAGTCCACAATATTTACCACATGTTGCTCGTTGGCATCCAGGTTTTTATCTTTACCGAGCTCAACCAATTGTTCAAAGTTTTGTACACCGACCACTTGCCCAGCCTTGGCTAAATTGGCAGCATGCATTGAGCTGGCCAGGCTGTACATTTCAGGCAAATAGCGATTAATTTCCAGTGGATTGGCAACGACCAATTTCACTTTCATTTTAAGTACGCGCTCTAAGTCAGCAACCCAGTCACGGTTAAATGGTTCAGTCGTTGCAATAATAGCCTCGCCATTTTTAACGGCAATCGGCATGATTCTTAGTCGCTCGGCATAGCCCTTGGAAACTATTTGTGCCGCAGAACCAAAATCCAATTTGAGCGGGTCTATGTGGTAATAATCTAATCCAGCATGGGTTGCAAGCCATGAAGATAGCCATTCCACAGTGATGGCATTATGAGGTGACTTTAGATTTTTCCATTTTTGCTCACCAATAACGACAAGCGGGTGCAGATTGGAGCTATCTAGCTTACGGTCTTTGTAGAGCTTTTCAGCCTGAACTTTATCCAACATGCCATCATTGACCAACATGCGTAATGCGTCGCCCAAGGAGAAGCGACCGTTTGATTTGCTGGGGGTATCAGGCTTGCCCATTTAGATTGCCTTTGATATTGGTTGACTCAATGCATCTTAACATGTGCCTAAATTCTCGTGCTTTTAAAGTTTTAATTGTGCTTGGATAAACGGTTTTTTAAGCCGATTGAAAGCGCTTTTAGATTTTAACGCGCATTGAAAAATCAATCGCCTGTATATTTTTTGTGAGGGCGCCGATAGAAATACGGTCTACACCAGTAAGCGCTACTTCACGTATAGTTGCTAAAGTAATACCGCCAGAGGCTTCTAACACCGCTTTTTTGGTATTTGCAGCGTTGATTTCTACAGCTTTGTGCAGTAAAGCAATACTAAAGTTATCTAATAAAATGTTAGTGGCCCCCGCGCAGAGCGCTTGCTCTAGTTCGTCTATGTTTTCAACTTCAATCTGTATGGGCTTGTTTGTACTCAGAGCAAACGCGGCTTGCATGACGGCGCCAATACTACCTGCCGCTGCAATGTGATTTTCTTTAATTAAAATGCCATCGTATAAAGCAAGGCGCTGATTGTGACCACCACCCACTGTCACTGCATACTTTTGTGCTAATCTTAAGTGAGGAATGGTTTTGCGGGTGTCTAAAATTTGTGCGTCTGTGCCAGCAATGGCCTCAACATATTTTCGGGTTTCTGTTGCGGTGGCAGAGAGGGTTTGTAAAAAATTAAGTGCACAACGTTCAGCTGTCAGTAGTGAGCGGGCTAAGCCGTTGATTTTGCATAGCACTTGCTGTGGCTGAGCATGCTGACCTTCTGTGACAAGCCAATCAATCTGCACATTGGCGTCGACACCCTTGAAGCATGCATTTACCCAATCAACGCCACAGATCACAGCCGATTCGCGTACGATAATCGATGCGCTTGCCATTTGAGTGGTTGGAACGAGCAGAGCGGTGAGGTCGCCAGACCCAATATCTTCATCTAATGCTGCTTGCGCTTGATTTTGCACTAGGGTCAGAAATGTGATTGACCCGTACGGGTAGTGATTGTTAAATAGTGTCTTTGTCATGGTGAAGGTCGCGTTGATTGAACTATAATGCTACCAAACATTCTATCTACTGTAACAATAACATTCGTAAAATTATGAAGCTTTTATATACCGTAAACAGCCCATACGCACGTAAAGTGCGTATTGTAGCTGCAGAAAAACATATCGAGATCACCTTGCAGGAAGTGGTGCTAGCTGACCCTGACTGCCCGGTGAAGCAATATAACCCGTTAGGCAAAGTGCCTGTGTTGATTTTAGCTGATGGTGATAGCTTGTATGATTCACGCGTGATTGCTGAGTATTTAGATAATCGCAACCCCGTCGCACATTTGATTCCTAAAGATAACGGCTCTAAATCTGCAGTACGTAGGTGGGAGGCTCTTGCTGATGGCGTGTGTGATGCGGCAGTTGCAGTGATGTTAGAGCAGCGCAAACCAGAGTCTATGCAAGACCCTGCACTCATCCTCAAACAAATGGAGAAGGTCACGCGTGGTTTATCCGCATTTAACGATGATGTGGGAAAAAATCATGACGCAGGTCAAAATAAATGGTGTGTGGGTGACACCTTTAGCTTGGCTGATATTGCCGTGGGCTGTATGTTGGGATATGTGAGTTTAAGGTTTGGTTCGGTGATTGATTTGGCAGCAGATTATCCAAATTTAGAGCGCTTGCAGGCTAATTTACTTAAACGCCAGTCTTTTAAAGACAGCTTGCCAGTAGCAAACTAATAGTAAGCTATTGATGTGGCACGGTGAAGTCTCAACTTCCGTTCGGTCTGAGCCTGTCGAAGACGTTGAGTCCATTCACATTTCGACAGGCTCAATGCGAACGAACTTTAAATATTATCAGACCGCATCAATAAGTCATCATCAATGTTTGACGCTGTGTTACCAATAAACAGGCATCTAAATGATATTTGTCGTTTCATCCAATAAGCCGGAAAGTTGCGTTTTTTGGCGCATTGATTGTCTTTCATTCAAGCGTTTTTGTGCTGCCTGTGGCAAGTCTGTAAAACGGATGATATTGCGCGCGATGAGAAGCGCAATCAGATCTTCTAATACGCGTGCTAAATGAATATCGCTCTCGCGGAAAGTATCGCTCTCAGTGAGTGCATTTTCTAAAAATGCAAGATACGCCTTGTCGCTCGCTTCAACAAATATCCAGTGATTACCTGGATTTTCAGTCGGACTTGATGCGACAATCGCACCTAGAGAATTTTTAAGAACGTAAGCCATGTGAACCTTAATTTTTCGAATCAATTATTAGAAGTAACCCTGAGGTTATAGTCATTCAAACAGCATCAATCATCACGCCGCCAAATTATTTTTTTAAATGGCTGCGGTGATAATCCCACCGCCTAGGCAAACATTACTTTCATAAACCACGGCTGATTGACCTGGTGTGATGGCCCATTGTTTTTGCCCAAATTTAATTTCAACTTCATTTTCGGTAATGCGGTCAATTTCGCAAGGTGCGTCAGGTTGGCGATAGCGCGTTTTTGCGGCATAGACCCAGTTGGTAACCGGCGGTTCGGGGTCGATCCATGTCAGTTGGCCCGCTAGCAGCCCATCATTAAGCAATAGCGGATGTTCGTGACCTTGCACCACGATGAGTTCATTTTTTGCCATGTCTTTGGCTGCAACAAACCAGGGTTCACCGTTGCTATCGCGGCTACCGCCTATTTTTAAGCCTTGGCGTTGTCCTAATGTGTAGTACATCAGGCCTTCATGGCGACCCACTAATTTACCTTCAGCTGTTTTAATCTCGCCAGGTTTACGCGGTAGGTATTTGCTTAAAAACTCTTGAAACGGACGCTCGCCAATGAAGCAAATTCCGGTCGAGTCTTTTTTCTCGGCATTGATCAGTCCAGCTTCACGTGCAATCTCACGCACCTCACGTTTTAAGTATGTGCCCAGTGGGAATAATGTTTTAGACAACTGCGCTTGATTTAAACGATATAAAAAATAGCTTTGATCTTTGCTGCCATCATCGGCTTTCATTAATTGAAATAAACCAGGTTTGAGTGGATTTTCGCGCACTTGCGCATAGTGCCCAGTAGCGATTAAGTCTGCACCCATACTCATGGCGTGATCCAAAAATGCTTTGAATTTGATTTCAGCATTACAAAGAATATCTGGGTTAGGGGTACGCCCGGCTTGGTATTCGCTTAAAAAATTAGAAAATACGCGGTCTTTGTATTCTTTACTAAAATTAACGGCTTCAATGTCAATACCAATTTTATCGGCAACAGAGACGGCATCAATTAAATCTTGTTTGCTTGAGCAATATTCATCGGTGTCATCATCTTCCCAGTTTTTCATGAAGAGACCAGTGACTTCATAGCCTTGTTGTTTAAGTAGTAAGGCGGTGACAGATGAATCCACGCCGCCGGACAGACCAACAACAATCTTTTTCTTTTGAGATTTATTCAAGTTTGAGGTATTTGGGTTCATAAGTTTAAGTTTACAGGTGGGTCACAACAGACAATGGAAAGCGTTGTCCGTTTAAATAGTCTTCAATACAGGTAAGCACTTGTGGGCTACGCATCAACATGGCCTTGCTACGCATTTCATCTGCCGTCATCCATACGGTGCGGATAATGCCTTCATCTAATGCAAGTTCTGGTTGGTGATCGCTAACCTGACCAATGTAGGCAAAACGTAGATAGGTCGTGTCGTTATGCTCATGCTTCCAATGATAAACCCCTAATAACGCAGTTGGGTTAAAGCTATAGGCGGTTTCTTCCATGGTTTCGCGAACCACCGCTTCAATCAACGTTTCATTATCCTCTAAATGGCCTGCCGGTTGATTAAAGCGGTTGCCACGATCGGTGGTTTCTTCTACCAGTAAAAATTTACCGTTGTCTTCAACAATTGCTGCGACGGTGGCATGGGGCATCCATTGCATGATGTGTGTCTTGATGTTTAAGTGACTGCTATTTTACCCCGAATTTAACCTGAAGCAGAGGGTTTGAGCATGGACTGTTTTTCTGCTGTTATGTAAACAGTTTGGGGAACAGGCCGACTATCCCGTGCGCAATAAACTCAACAGCCATTGCCGCTAAAATCAAACCCATTAAGCGCGTGACAATGTTAATGCCTATTGTGCCCAGTCTATGGGATATGGCGCTAGACAGCCTTAATACCAGCCAAATGATGATGCAAATAACAAAGATGGGGATAATTAAAGAAAGGTGCCCAGTAAAGCTGCTGTTTTGCTGGGCAGCAATAATCATGTTACTAATGGCACCAGGCCCTGCCAGTAACGGGATGCTGAGCGGTACAATGGCAATGACCTCACGTTCCGCCAGTGTTTGTGCTTCTTCTGGCGTTTGGCGGGTGCCGCTTTGTTTGCCATGCATCATGGAGATAGCAATTAACATCAGCAAAATCCCACCCCCTACCTGAAAAGATGGAATAGTGACGCCAAAGAAATGCAGAATCGTATCACCAAAAAAAGCGGAAATAGCCAGTACGATAAATACGGTAAACGCGACTGTTTTTGCAGTTCTTGCACGGTCATTATCACTCCAGCCATTAGTAGCGCTGATGAAAATTGGCACACTGCCAATGGGGTTAACAATGGCAAATAAAGCAATGGTGATTTTGAAAAGAGCGGCCCAGTCTGTCATGCAATGCCTTATAAAATTAAGCGATGAAGCAATTAAATCTTTGTCAATTTGTGCATAGTAAATTAAAGTGCCGATATGAGTAACAACATTCTTACCCCGCCAACCATTTATCTTGCCTCACGCAGTCCACGTCGCGTAGAGTTGTTAAGGCAAATTGGATTGTATTGCAAAATTGTGCCAGCAGACATCGATGAAACGCAACTGATGGATGAATCCCCAGAGGCTTATGTCACAAGATTGGCACATGAAAAAGCGGCGGCATGCTGGCAAAGGCTGCCTGTTGCAGAAAGAGCGCATCCTGTACTTGCGGCAGATACTACGGTGGTCTTGGCTGGGCAAGCTTTAGGTAAACCTGAAAGTGACGACGATGCTCACCGCATGTTACAGGCATTGTCAGGGAGTGTGCACCAAGTGCATACCGCAGTGGCACTAGCATTTGCAGGTGTGATTGAAGTTGTATTGTCCACGACCATGGTGGAAATGATGTCGCTTTCAATGGCACAAATTGATTGTTATATTGCGTCAGGCGAACATTTAGATAAAGCGGGTAGCTATGGCATACAAGGATTAGCCGGTGCTTGGATTAAAGGGATAGAAGGCAGTTATACTGGCGTGATGGGGTTGCCAGTTTATGAGACAGCGGTTCTGCTGAGAAAACACCAGCTGATAGTTTTGTAATTAAACTTGAAACCATCATATAAATAAAACCAAAAATGAATGAAACGAGTATAAATTGAGTGAAGAAATACTGATTAACGTCACCCCTCAGGAAACGCGCATTGCGATGATAGAAAATGGTGTCATGCAGGAGTTGCAAATAGAGCGTAGCTCATCTTTGGGTTTGGTGGGTAATATATATCGTGGCGTTGTGTGTCGCGTATTGCCAGGCATGCAATCTGCCTTTGTGGAAATGGGCTTGCAACGCGCAGCCTTTTTGCATGCTGGCGATATTCTTGAGTGTGGCGATTCTGAAGTGCAGCGGCCAATTCAAGAAGTGTTGCATGAAGGACAATCTTTAATGGTGCAGGTGATTAAAGAGCCGATTGGTACCAAGGGCGCAAGGCTGACGACGCAAATCAGCATCGCTGGGCGCTTCCTTGTATATTTGCCGCAACAGGATCACATTGGCGTGTCGCAACGGATAGAGTCTGAAGCGGAGCGTGAATTATTAAAAGCACGCTTGCTTGGGCTTTTGCCAGAAAACCGCGTAGGCGGCTATATTATTAGAACCATGTCTGAAACAGCGACGGATGAAGAGTTGTTGGCTGATATTGATTATTTAACTAAAACATGGGCACATATCCGTGCACAGAGCACTTTGGTGCCTGAACGCGCGCTGATCTTTCAGGATCTGAATTTGCCCATGCGCGTGTTGCGCGATGTGGTTTGTGCCGATACCGAGGCCGTACGCGTTGACTCCAGTGAGACTTATCAGAAGCTGATGGATTTTGCTAATTTATATGCGATGACGGCTTTGGATAAACTAGTTCATTACCAAGGAGAGCGACCACTTTTTGACTTGTATAACATAGAGCCGGAAATTGAAAAAGCGATGTCACGCAAGGTGGAGCTCAAATCAGGTGGCTATTTGATCTTTGATCAAACTGAAGCGTTAACGACGGTAGATGTGAATACCGGCAGTTTTGTGAGCGGTAAAAATCTATCGGACACCATTTTCAAAACCAATCTTGAAGCCGCGCAATCCATTGCACGCCAGCTACGTTTAAGAAACTTGGGCGGCATTATCATCATCGATTTTATTGATATGGATGAAGATGTGCAACGTGAAGCGGTGCTGGAGGAGTTAAAAAAAGCAGTCGCGCGCGACCGTGCCCGCACCGGCGTGAATGGCTTTACGCCATTAGGTTTGGTTGAAATGACGCGCAAACGTACGCGTGAGAGCTTGGCGCATGTTTTGTGTGAACCCTGTTCAGCTTGCCAAGGGCGTGGCGAACGCAAAACGGCGCAAACGGTATGCTATGAAATTTTACGTGAGTTATTACGCGAAGCTCGCCAGTTTAGTGCACGCGAACTACGCGTGTTAGCTGCGCCTAAAGTCATTGATATGCTGCTGGATGAAGAGTCACAAAGTCTGGCGAATTTGTCTGATTTTATTGGCAAGCCCATTTCATTGCAGACTGAATCAAATTACAGTCAAGAATCATTTGATATTATCTTGATGTAGTTCATTTTGGTTGATGCGTGTAAAGTTAAGTCGCTCTATACGTATCAATCTTTACTATTGTAAGCCGTGTTTAACGCGGTGACGATCGCTATGACAATTGTGGGGTTTCACCAATAAAAGGTGCATTGTTTAATATCACGTCTTTTTTGATGTTGTCATTTGCCACTTGGCTTGGAGTGGTAAGCGAGCCTTGAGTTGCCATTTTTTGTTTTTCTGGACTAAACTTAACGCAACGCATCAGTTTTAGCAAAATGGCATCCAGTTGATTGGATTGTTCTTGATATTTGGACAACTCTTTCTGGGCTAACTCAATATTTTTAAGTAATTTGTCAGTGCTATTGTGCGACTCCATTAAAGATTCTGCACGTTTATCCAGCGCACTTTTGTGGACATTGATTTGATTTTTTAATTCACCAATGACTTGGTTCAGCCAATGGTTACAATCTAGGTGCGCTTGCTCAAAAATCGCTTGAATTTGCACGCCCAGCCCTAAAAAAAACCGACGAATTAAAAAGTGTTTTTCAATTAGAATATTTGCAGGGTTGCTACAAAACTCTGCAGTCACTTTTTCGAGTGCTTGCATGTTTTTGATAAACTTAGACATATCCAGCTCAATGGCTTCAGTTTTTTCAAAATCATGCTTACTCCAAAACAGATGGTATAAGTCATCCGCATGTTTTTTGATGATGTGACCTTCAATGCCAATTTCTTCAGCAAGATTTGTGGCTAGTCGCGTCAGGTCGCGCATGCTTTTATTGAGACCTACCGTTGTCCAGCTATCCCCCATATCTTGTTTTGTTTGTGCTAACGTGGTGTCTA
Source organism: Methylotenera sp. (assembly GCA_030655015.1). Taxonomy (GTDB): domain Bacteria; phylum Pseudomonadota; class Gammaproteobacteria; order Burkholderiales; family Methylophilaceae; genus Methylotenera. The sequence goes on from JAURWJ010000052.1 coordinate 17,195, forward strand.
AATAACCTAAACTTAAATGGCGCAGTAGTTTACTACTTAATCTTTTTATCTTTTCACTACCTTGGTTAAACGTAAGTATTGATGCCTCGTAACGTTTACGTTCTGCCACCACTTTGGCTAAAATTTCTTTTGAAAGGTCACTATTTTTGTTTTGTAATTCCTGTAACTCAATGAGTTGATTTTTGATGCTATTAACACGAATTTGCGCTAACTTACGCGATGAGCGAATCATATTGGAGCATTCGGTCACGACTGCACGTCCTAAAATCTCATGCTTTGACGATACCATTAAATCAGCCAGCGAGTTTTCCAGTGCATTGATGCCACTACGTTTCAATAGTGCATCGTCTTTTCTGATTTTAGCGACTAGCGCCTTTTGTGCTGAGATGGCGAAAATATTTTTGGCGTCTAAACTTAGTTCATGCGCAGTATTTTTAATTTGTTTTTGAATCAGAGCTTCTACTTCGAGGTCTGTTTCAAGGCCATCCCATAAAATATCAATTTTATTTAACACCACGAATTTATGTGCCGCACGTCTTTGCACATAGTCTGTCCAAATTTGCATATCGGACTTTGTGATGCCTGAGTCTGTGGCGGTTAAAAACAACACGGCTTGCGCATTGGGGATAATGCTCAGTGTAAGTTCAGGTTCAGCCCCCATGGTGTTTAAGCCAGGCGTATCAATAACAACCAAGCCATTTTTAAGCAATGGATGTGGATAGTTGATAAGCGCATGCCGCCACACCGGAATTTCGACCATATTTTGTTCTGTCAGCAGGTGACGTACACTAGGGTCTTCTTCATTCCAGAACCCAAGTTTTTTAGCGGCCTCGAGACTCACTTCTTTTTTCTGCACCAGTGCACGTAAGGTTTCTTTCATAGCACTGGCTGACGCAGTGTCTAAGCGAATTTTATGCCAAACGTTTGGGCTTGATTTTAGGTAGGTGAGTGTGTCATCTGTACTTCTGGTTTCAATCGGCAGCAGTTTGATGCATGGTTCTTCATTGTCATTCCAGAAAATTTCAGTGGGGCACATCGTGGTACGTCCGGGCTCGCTAGGAAGCAGGCGTTGATTAAAATCTGAAAAAAACAAGGCGTTGATGGCTTCAGTTTTGCCACGTGAAAACTCCGCAAGAAAGGCCAATACCAACTGGTCTTTCTTTAGATTTTCTTTGATGTCATAGAGTCTTAGTTCTTGTATTGCATTTAATGCTTCTGCATGACCTGGCCAGTCAATGAATTCGTCAATGGTGGCGATGAGATTTTCACGCCATTGGCTATATTCATTTATTTTTGTGCTTAAGGTTGAAATTACAATTTCAGCTTGATTGGATGCGCTATTGGGGACCGGTATGCTCATATTGTCATCTTAGCTTATCAAAGTTAATAACAAGTTGTTTTCTAACGGGATTAAAACAGTTGTAAGCAATAACTGTGCCGCTAGAATAAATACGAGTGGGCTAAGATCAAAGTTGGCGACAGGGGGAATAGTTTTCCTTAAAAAATTCAGGATGGGATAAGTCAAGCTATTTAAGAGTGGCGCAATCGGCGTGTGGGGATTTACCCAACTTAAAATAGCTTGTATTAACACAGCATATAAAAAAATTGAAAGACTAAGGCTAACAATGCCGATGAGGCTTACCCCTGAAATCACGAGCCAAACTTGATTGCCTGCTATGAGCAGTGGAAAGCCTTTAAGCCATAACAGACTCACCGTTAGTATTAGCTGTGTGACGTAGGCCAGTATTAGCGTAGAAAGATCTAATTTTCGTAAGCTCGGCACAATGCGACGCATTGGCTTGACTGCGAAGTTAGTCAGAGACACAATCATTTGCGCGGCCTGATTGTGAAACGAAACTTTTGTCAGCTGAAAATAAAAACGTAGCAAAAAGGCGATGGTGAGTAATCCCAACAGCGCTTGCAGTAGAAATATAATCGCGTTATTGAGCATGATAGCCCCCTTTTTAGTTGCTTATTGACTCAGTTGATCGCCAAGCGCGATGGATTTATCTGCTGCAGCTTTAGCGGCTCGGCTAATAGTGTTTTTGATGTTGGCCGCCTCTAAAGCGAGAATGCCTTGTTCTGTTGTGCCACCTTTCGATGTGACTTGAGCACGCAGTGTTTTAACGTTGTCGACACTGTGGGATGCGAGCAGGCTGGCACCGGCAAAGGTTTGTAGCGCCAACATGGTTGCAGCTTCATCATCGAGCCCTAGTTGTACGCCCGCCTCCTGCAGTGCTTCTATCAAATAAAACACATAAGCTGGGCCGCTGCCTGAAATGGCAGTCACAGCGTCCATTTTATCTTCAGCATCAAGCCATAAAGTTTTACCAACGGCTGCCAATATTGTGGTGGCTTGGTCGCGTTGCGCTTGGCTCACTCCAGACATGGCGTACAGTGCTGAAATGCCGGCTTGAATCTGTGCTGGGGTGTTAGGCATGACGCGCACGATTGCAGGGTAATTGTTGAGCCAGCGTGAGATATCTTTACTTCTGACTCCTGCCGCGATTGACACCACCAGTTGCGATGTTAAAACGGGACTTAATTGGCTGCATACTGCTTTCAGTTGTTGCGGTTTAACCGCTAAAACAATGACATCGGTGTTGTTAAATTCGGCATAAGTGTCGGTAACATGGACATTAAATTCTTGCGCTAATTCTACGCGTTTTTGTGCGTCTAACTCTAACACTGTAATCGCAGACATCTCAAAGTTGTCGTGCTTTAATCCACCAACAATAGCGCGCGCCATGTTGCCACCACCAATAAAACTAATTTTCATTTGAATAGACTCCAAAGGGTTCGTTTTTTTATTTAATACGTGCAACTTGAGTTATCCAGATTTATTTAGCCTTCAATCCTTAACCAGTCAAGCGCGCACCTTATATTTTTGCTTTAATTGTTCGTGACAGACGCTGATCTGGCACCAAATAATGCTGAGCCTATGCGCACAATCGTTGCGCCCTGAGCAATCGCTGCCAGATAATCGTCGGACATCCCGATAGACAGCGTATCTAACGCAAAGCCCTTGGCTAACAATGCATCATAACATTGTCGTACTTGTTTAAATTGAGCTTGTTGTTGATTTGTGTCAAGGGTGGGTACAGGAATCGCCATCAAGCCACGTAATTTTAATCTGGGTAGCGAGGCGATGGCTGTTGCTAGCAATTCCAGGTCTTGTGGAAGCACGCCGCTTTTGCTGTTTTCATTGCTGATATTGACCTGAATGCATACTTGTAATGGTGCAGCATCTATCGGGCGCGCCTCATTCAAGCGTTGTGCAATTTTTAGTCGGTCCACACTGTGAACCCAGGCGAAATGTTGAGCGATGGGCTGTGTTTTGTTGCTTTGTATGGGGCCGATGAAATGCCACTCAATGGGTAAATCAGTCAGTGCGGCTTGCTTATCAAGCGCCTCCTGCAAATAGTTTTCACCAAACAAAATTTGACCCGCAGTGTAGGCCTCGCGAATGGCTGATATTGGCTGCGCCTTGCTGACGGCAAGTAATTTCACCGGTTGCTGATACTCACTCATGGCTTGCGCGGATTGAATTGTTGCTAGAATATGTTGCAAGCGATTGCTAATTGTGGTCATAATTCACTAAGCCTAGATTTAGAGCATGGATTTAGAGCATTTAATAATTGGAAATTAACCAGTGTAATTATATCAGGAGCAGGTTGTGGATATTTCAGATTTACTCGCGTTTTCAGTTAAAAACAAAGCCTCAGACTTGCACCTTTCTGCAGGGTTGCCGCCTATGATTCGCGTGCACGGCGACATTCGAAAAATTAATGTGCCGGCGATGGATCACAGCCAAGTACATGACATGGTGTACGACATCATGAATGACGGGCAGCGCAAAGTGTATGAGGAAAGCCTCGAATGCGACTTCTCATTTGAAATTCCGAATCTGGCACGTTTTCGGGTCAATGCCTTTAATCATAATCGGGGTTCTGGCGCAGTATTTCGTACCATTCCATCTAAAATATTGACCTTGGAACAATTGAATTGCCCGGCAATATTTAAGGATATTGCCGATACGCCGCGTGGTATCTGTTTGGTGACAGGGCCTACTGGCTCAGGTAAATCAACCACGCTGGCCGCGATGATTGATTACATCAATGACAAAGAATTTGCCCATATTTTGACAGTTGAAGACCCGATTGAATTTGTGCATCAATCGAAAAAATGTTTGATTAACCAAAGGGAAGTCGGTCCGCATACACTTTCATTCAACAATGCTTTGCGCTCAGCCCTGCGTGAAGACCCTGACGTGATTTTGGTGGGCGAGTTGCGAGATTTAGAGACTATTCGATTGGCACTTACTGCCGCGGAAACCGGGCACATGGTATTTGGTACCTTGCATACAAGCTCGGCGGCTAAAACCGTGGACCGTATCATTGACGTATTCCCCGCAGCTGAAAAAGAAATGGTGCGTTCTATGTTGTCTGAATCATTACGTGCGGTGATTTCACAAACGTTATTAAAAACCAAAGATGAGCAGGGTCGCGTTGCCGCACATGAAATTATGATAGGTACGCCTGCGATTCGTAACTTGATTCGTGAAAATAAAATCCCGCAAATGTATTCAGCCATACAAACAGGCCAAAATGTAGGCATGCAGACACTAGACCAAAATTTACAGGATTTAGTAAAACGTGGTGTTATTTCGGCCAATGAAGCACGTAGCAAGGCTGCCAATAAAGACGCGATTATGGGTTAAGTTGGTTCTGGGCTTACTTGGTAAGCAGCGTTACAACACAAGTGTTTATGTAAGGGGATCGCAGTGCAAAGTCAGATGGAAAAAGGTCAAGCAGAGAAATTTGTTTTTGATTTGTTACGGTTAATGTTGGCAAAAAAAGCGTCCGATTTATTTATCACGGTTGGATTCCCTCCAGCAATTAAGGTGGATGGTAAGGTGATGCCCGCCAGCAACCAAGTGTTGTCGCCGCAACAGGCACGAGAAATAGCCCGCGCTATTATGAATGACAAGCAAACGGCTGAATTCGATGCGACCAATGAGTGTAACTTTGCTATTGGCATTCCAAGTGTTGCACGTTTCCGTGTGAATGCTTTTGTGCAGCGCGGATCAGCCGGGCTTGTGTTTAGAACCATTACCACTAAGATTCCAGAGTTTGAAGAGCTAGGGTTGCCCGAAGTCCTTAAAGACATCGCGATGACTAAGCGTGGCCTGGTTATTTTTGTAGGCGGCACTGGGTCAGGTAAATCGACTTCTTTGGCCGCGATGGTGGGCTACCGTAATCAAAATAGTTACGGGCACATTATTACGATTGAAGACCCGATAGAGTTTGTGCATGAGCATAGAAACTGCATTATTACGCAGCGTGAAGTCGGCGTGGATACTGATAATTGGCATATCGCCCTTAAAAATACTTTGCGCCAAGCGCCTGATGTGATTTTGATTGGTGAGATCCGTGACCGCGAAACCATGGATTATGCGATTGCGTTCGCTGAAACCGGCCACTTATGCATGGCGACACTGCATGCAAACAGTACCAACCAAGCCTTGGATCGTATTATTAACTTCTTCCCGGAAGAGCGCCGTCATCAACTGTTGATGGATTTATCTTTGAATGTACGTGCCTTTGTGTCGCAACGCCTTATTCCTAAAAAAGAAGGTAAAGGGCGTGTAGCCGCAATGGAGGTGATGTTAAATTCACCCTTGATTTCAGATTTGATTTTTAAGGGTGAAGTGCATGAGATTAAAGAAATTATTTCAAGATCACGCGAGTTGGGTATGCAAACTTTTGATCAATCATTGTTTGATTTACATGAGGCCGATGTGATTAGTTATGAAGATGCATTACGTAACGCAGACTCTGTAAATGATTTACGCCTGAAAATCAAGCTTGACGGTAAAGGCGCGCATGGTAAAGATTTATCTGCTGGGCTAGATAGCTTAGGAATTGTTTAACCTATAAAAGACTGTTATCCATGAAAAGGGCATGCTTACAACATTATCAGGGATAACAGCCGTTTTAAGGTTCATTGGTTAATGTTGATATACCACCAGCCCATGCACTAGCGTTCTTTTAACTTTTCCCGCAAGCTCCAAGCCATTAAACGGGGTGTTTCTACCTTGGCTTTGGAGGGTTTTTGGGCTTATTTTCCAGTATTCGTTGGCATCAAAAATACACACGTCAGCGTCGCTGCCTTGGCTTAAATCACCAGCGGATATGCCCAATATTTGTGCGGAAGCTTGCGTGATGTGTGAGAGTGCATGCGGCAAACTTACTTTTTCTTGTTGAGCCCATTTCAGGGTGAGCGGTAACAATAACTCTAACCCTGTCGCACCAATTTCCGCCTCTGCGAACGGTGCCATTTTTGCGTCATCATCCACAGGCGTGTGGTCCGAGCATATCGCGTCTATTGTGCCATCTTTAAGCCCTGTGCTGAGTGCATCTTTGTCCCGCTGCGTGCGTAGCGGTGGTTTGAGGTGGCAATTGGCATCAAAATAGGCAATATCATGTTCGGTCAGGTGCAAATGGTTGGCACTGACATCGCAACTGATGTTTAAGCCTTGCGCTTTAGCGGTACGAATCATGGCAACGCCTTCAGCGGTTGACAGGCGGCTAATGTGTACTTTGGCACCGGTTTCTTGGGCGATGCGCAATATGCTTGCCAGTGCTAAGGCTTCTGCCGCACTGGGGATGCCTTTAAGGCCTAATCTCGTCGCGACTTCACCATCATGTGCCACACCGTCTGCGGCTAAAAATGGCTCTTCTGCATGTAAAAATAGCGTAAAGCCAAAAGTCGCCGCGTATTGCATGGCACGCCATAGCACTTGTGTGTCGGTAATGGCGATGTTGGCTTGCGAGAAGCCTACGCAGCCAGCGGCGTACAATTCATTCATTTCTGCAAGTGCCTTACCTTGCAATTGACGTGTCATTGCGCCGAGTGGGTAAACATGGGTTAAGCCCTGTTGTTTGGCGCGATATCTGAGCATTTCCACCAAGCCGGGTTCATCGAGCACGGGGTCGGTATCAGGCGGGCAGGCGAGGCTAGTTACGCCGCCTGCCACCGCAGCTTGCAGTTCACTGGCTAATCTGGCTTTATATTCTTCGCCTGGCTCGCGCAGTCTGGCGGATAAATCGACTAAACCAGGGCAGATGATTAAATTAGTGGCATCAATGGTTTGGCTGGCAATAAAACCATCCGGCATTTGCCCAATGTTTAAAATTTTCCCAGCGGCAATAAAAACGTCAAGCTTGCTATCTATATTGTTTTTAGGGTCAATCACGCGACCATTTTTAATATGTATTTTCATTGTGACCCTCCTGCTGAGCTACTTACCACTTGTCCGCCTGCTAGTATTGCCATCACCGCCATCCGAATCGCAATGCCGTAAGTCACCTGCGGCAGAATGACTGATTGTTTGCCATCGGCCACGCTGGAATCAATTTCTACACCGCGGTTCATCGGGCCTGGATGCATCACAATCGCGTCCGATTTGGCGAGGCTAAGTTTTTCTTGCGTCAGGCCGTAGGTTTTAAAGTATTCTTGTGAGCTTGGCAGCATTGCGCCATTCATACGCTCGTTTTGCAGACGTAACATCATCACCACGTCCACATCTTTTAAGCCCTCGTTCATGTCATGGTAAACATGCACGCCCAATTTTTCTACTTGAGCGGGCAATAGCGTTTTGGGTGCGATCACACGTACTTCGGGTACACCCAAAGTGGTGAGTGCGTGAATTTCAGAGCGTGCTACGCGCGAGTGCAACACATCGCCTACAATCGCAATTCTTAAATTATGTAGGTCTGGTTTGTATTTACGGATAGTAAACACATCGAGCAAGCCTTGTGTGGGGTGCGAATGGCGGCCATCACCTGCGTTAATGACGTGAATGTGAGGCGGCACGTGTTTGGCAATCAAATGTGCCGCGCCTGATTGTGCATGGCGCACCACAAACATGTCGGCATGCATGGCGATTAAGTTATCCACCGTGTCTAGAATGGTTTCACCTTTTGATTGTGAAGAGGTGCCAACATTCAAGCTAATGACATCGGCAGATAGTCGTTTTGCCGCAATTTCAAAGGTGGTGCGGGTGCGGGTGCTGTTTTCAAAAAATAAGTTACACACGGTTTTTCCGCGCAGTAAGGGTACTTTTTTTACTTCGCGTTCTGCTACGCCCACAAAGGATTCTGCGGTGTCTAAAATTTGATTAAGTATTTTTTTGGGTAAGCCTTCAATTGAAAGCAGGTGTCGCAGGTGGCCGTCAGTATCGAGTTGAGGATTATTCATGCTCTTGTGGTCTCGCGCTGTTGTTTTGTGAGGTAAGTTCTAACGCTAATCTGCCATCGGAAAGCTGTGTTAATTGTAGGTGTTGAGAAGCTTCTAGCGGAATCTCTGCTGCGACGATTTGCGGTGCAATTGGTAGTTCGCGACCACCTCGGTTGACCAAGGCCGCCAGTGTAATGCTGGCAGGGCGGCCATAGTCAAATAGCTCGTTCATGGCCGCACGCGTGGTGCGGCCTGTATAAAACACGTCATCAATCAAAATGATATGTTTATTATCGACATCAAATGGAATTTGACTTGGGCGATTTTCGGCTTTTAAGCCACGCTGTGCGTAGTCATCGCGATAGAATGAAACATCTAATGTGCCATGTTCAACATCATGGTTGGTGATGGTTTTTTCTAGCAACACTAACAACCGCTGCATGAGCCAAACGCCGCCGCTATGAATGCCGACTAGGGCGGTATTGTTTTGTAATAAAGGTTCAAGCTTCTGCGCTAGCGTAATGACTAGCGTTTCTGTATTTGGCAGTTGAGTATTGCTGAAAGGTATGTTTGGGTCTGTCATGCTGTTATTTTACTGAATAATCCTCATTATTTGTAACTCTTATTTGCCCATTGAGAGGCTGTCAAAATAGCTCTGCAATATCGTTTGTGCGGCAATTTGATCCAGCATGGCTTTTTGTGCACGGCCTTTAATCCCTGCTTGGTTTAATTGGCTGCTAGCTTCTACCGAGCTATAGCGCTCATCAATGAGTATGACGGGTAAGTTAAAGCGGCCATTCAATCGCCGTGCAAATTTTTTGCATAGCTGAGTCACGGCATGTTCGGTGCCATCTACGTTTAATGGTAAGCCCACGACCAGCAACTTGGGTTGCCATTCTTTGATCAGCGTACTAATTATCTGAAAGCGTATTTCGTTACTCTCATTATCGATGGTAGTGAGCGGGTTGGCTGAGCCAAGTAAATGCTCACCTACAGCAATGCCTATGCGTCTCTCGCCAAAGTCAAAGGCGAGAGCGGTGCTAGATTCCACGGCAGATTTTTCATAAACATTTTCGTTATCAATCAGCTGCATGTGTGTCACAGTTGACATTAAGCATGCCCTGCTACGTCGGACAGCATGGCCGGGTCAAACCCCAATAATGCCATGGCTGCATTAAACTGTGCTTCATGCGGTGTTTCAAACAAAATTTTATTTAACGTTTCCACATCTTTTGCTTCCACCGACAACCAGGCATTTTGCGCCATCTCTTGCTCAAGTTGGCCCGGTGTCCAGCCTGCGTAGCCTAAAGTGAGCAGCATTTTACTAGGTCCAGACCCAAGTGCGACGGCTTCCAGAATGTCTTTTGAAGTGGTCAGCGCGGTTTTATCACAAATGGTAATGGAGCTATCCCACTCCCCTGCTGGTTGATGCAATACAAAGCCACGCTCAGATTGCACTGGGCCGCCATAGAGAACGGGGTTGCTTGCAATGGCGTTGTTTTTTAAATCTACTTTAATTTTTTCAAACAACATTTCGTAAGTCATGTCGGTAGGGCGGTTAATCACGATGCCCATCGCACCATCTTGATTATGCGTGCAGATAAAGGTAACAGACTTGGCAAAGTAAGGGTCTGTCAGATTCGGCATCGCAATCAAAAAGTGGCCGGTGAGGTTGATATTTTCTAGTGTCATCATTACTTTTGTGTGCTTGCTTCTAAATAGCCTGTTACTTCCAAGCCAAAGCCCGCCATGCTAGGCATCTTGCGTGGGTTGGCCATCAGTTTCATTTTTCCAACATTACAGTCTCGCAATATTTGCGAACCGATACCGTAGGTGCGAAGCTCTTGGTTAATACGAATAGGTTCATCTGCCCCCTGAATGCGCTCAACAATGGTGTCACCACTTTCTTGTTGATGCAGCAATACCATTACCCCTACGTCAGCATTGGCAATGGTTTGCATGGCTTGCAAGGTGTTCCAGCTGTGCGTGCAACTGCTACTATCGAGCAAGTCGAATATTGAAAGCGGCTCGTGTACGCGTACTAGCACTTCTTGTTCTGGTGTCGGGTGGCCTTTGATTAACACCAAGTGTGTTTCTTTGGCAATTTTGTCCGTGTAGGCAATTAACTTCATTTCACCATAAGGTGTTTGTACGATGCGCTCTGCCGCACGCTCAATCAGGCTTTCTGTTTCGGCACGGTAATGAATCAAATCGGCAATCGTACCAATTTTTAAGCCATGTTCCGCAGCAAAGATCATTAAATCTGGCAAGCGTGCCATGCTGCCATCGTCTTTTAAAATTTCGCAGATTACACTGGCGGGTTCGCGGCCTGCTAACAGTGCCAAATCGCAACCCGCCTCGGTGTGACCAGCACGCACCAGCACACCGCCATCCATCGCTGTCAATGGAAAAATATGCCCAGGGCTGACAATATCTTGCGCCTTTGCCGCCTTTGCCACAGCCGCTTGAACCGTGCGTGCGCGGTCTGCCGCTGAAATGCCGGTAGTGACACCTTCAGCCGCTTCAATCGATACTGTAAAGTTGGTGCCCATGCGCGCACCATTTTTTTGCACCATTTTGCTTAAGCTTAATTGATGGCAACGTGCTTCAGTGAGGGTTAAGCAAATTAACCCGCGCCCATTTTTTGCCATAAAGTTGATATGTTCTGCTGTAGCGAACTCTGCGGCTAATACTAAGTCGCCTTCGTTTTCACGATGCTCGTCATCTACCAACACTACCATGCGGCCTTGTTTGATTTCTTCAATAATTTCTTTGGCTGGACTAATCACTAGTAAATATCTCTATAAAAAAATGTTATTGTGCATTTAAGTAGCCTCGATGCAATGCAGTGAAATTGAGGCTACCTCAGTTATGTTACGCGGGTTCATGTGATGTGGATTCCGATTCCCAAAGCGTCATACGTTCTACATAACGTGCAATTTGATCTACTTCTAAATTCACAAGGCTACCAGCTTTTAATAGTTTTAATGTGGTGTTGTCTAATGTGTGCGGAATTAAATTGATGCTGAACGCATCGCCAGTGACTGTGTTTACTGTCAGACTCACCCCGTTTACACAAATAGAACCTTTAACGGCAATGTATTTGGATATGGCATGAGGCGCGTGAATATCAAGTCGCCAGCATTCACCCAATGATTCAAATTCAATCACTTCACCCACACCATCTACGTGACCACTGACTAAGTGACCGCCTAATCGATCACTTAAGCGCAAAGCTTTTTCTAAATTTACGGCGTGCACGTGATTTAAACCCTCAGTCACCGATAACGTTTCTTTGGAAACATGCACCTCAAAATGAGTCGGACTTAAATTCACTACGGTGAGGCAAACGCCATTCACCGCGATACTGTCCCCTAACTGCACATCACTCATGTCGAGCTGATGGGTTGCAATGGCAAGCTGCATGTCATCGCCCACTGGGGTGACTTGCGAGATTGCACCGACTGATTGAATGATTCCTGTAAACATAGGCAGAATTTTAACAGATAACACTAGATAACGATTAGAAGCCTGCTAAAATCTGCCCTATGAAATTTTTACCGTTTGAACTATTCGTTGGCTGGCGCTATACGCGCGCCAAGCGCAAAAATCACTTTATCTCATTTATATCACTCACTAGTATGGTAGGCATTGCACTCGGCGTGGCAGCTTTGATTGTTGTGCTTTCAGTGATGAATGGTTTTCAAAAGGAGTTACGTACACGCATTCTGGGTGTGGCTTCACATTTGGAAATTACGGGCAGTAATAATCAATTGGCAGACTGGCAGCGTATTGCCGAATTCTCTGTTAAACAGCCGCATGTGCTGGCAAGCGCACCCTATATTACCGCACAGGGCATGTTGAGCTACGACCAAGGTGTGCAAGGCGCGATTATTCGTGGCGTGGTGCCCATGGCTGAAGATAAAGTGGCAGATTTAGGCGGTCACATGAAAGCCGGTAGCTTAAATGACTTACGTTCTGGTGAATTCGGTATTATTTTAGGCGCGGATTTAGCCTACGCCTTAGGCGCGCAAATTGGCGATAAAGTGGTGGTAATGGCACCACAAGGGCAATTTACGCCGACTGGCGTGGTGCCGCGCTTAAAGCAATTTACCTTGGTGGGGCTGTTTCAAATTGGTATGTATGAATATGACGCGGGCTTGGCGCTGATTCATATAGATGATGCGGCCAAGCTGTATCGCATGGGGCAAAATGTTTCCGGTGTGCGCTTACAGCTGAATGACTTATTTGATGCACCAACGATTGCTGCCGCCATGTCTGCTCAGTTAAATAATGCATCAAATCCCGATGGTAATTATTTTGTCACGGATTGGACGCGGCAACACGCCAATTTCTTCCGCGCGGTGCAAATGGAAAAACGCGTGATGTTTATTATTCTCACGCTCATTGTTGCGGTTGCGGCGTTCAATATCGTTTCAACCTTGGTGATGGCGGTCACCGATAAACGCGCAGATATCGCGATTATGCGTACCTTTGGCGCAAGCCCTGGCAGTATTATGCGAATTTTTATGGTGCAGGGTGCTTTGATAGGGGTGATCGGCACAGTGCTAGGCGCATTTTTTGGTATTTTGCTTGCGTTGAATATTGAAACCATTATTCCGTTTATCGAGCGCTTATTTCAAGTACAGATTTTAGCCAAAGATGTATATTACATCAGCGATTTACCCTCGGATTTAGTCTGGTCAGATGTCACCACCATTGTGATGACATCATTTTTCTTAAGTTTACTAGCTACAATTTATCCAAGTTACAAAGCCAGTAAAATCAATCCTGCGGAGGCCTTGCGTTATGAATAGCCTTGTTTCCCAAGCTATCGTTTCTTGTCACGGGTTAAACAAAACGTACCAAGGCTTGGATGTTGCCGTGCTCAACGGCATTGACTTAAACATCAACATAGGTGAGCAAGTGGCGATTGTCGGTGCGTCAGGCTCTGGCAAAAGCACCTTGCTACATTTGCTAGGCGGCTTGGATGCGCCGAGTAGCGGTGAAGTGCATATTCTAGGCAAAAATCTCACGCAGTTGTCGGAGTCGCAAAAAGGTGACTTACGTAATGCCTCGCTTGGGTTTGTGTATCAGTTCCATCATTTATTGCCAGAATTTACCGCGCTGGAAAACGTAGCGATGCCATTACTTATTCGCCGTATGGCGCGTGAGCAAGCACTTACCATGGCCTGTGAAATGCTCACCAAAGTGGGTTTGGCGCATCGCCTGGAGCACATGCCGGGTGAACTTTCCGGCGGTGAGCGACAACGTGCTGCCGTAGCACGGGCGATGGTCACGCAACCACAATGTATTCTTGCCGATGAACCGACGGGCAACCTCGACCGTCACACTGCACATGTTGTGTTTGATTTGTTGCTGGAAATGAATCAAGTGCAAAATGTGAGCTTGATCGTAGTCACCCATGATTTGGAGCTTGCTGCGAAAATGCAACGGCAGTATAAGCTGGTAGATGGCAAGTTGCTGCCGATTTAAACGCTAAAAACTATCATTAGCCACAGATAAATCTTTAAAAGCAATTTTCCACGAAAAACACAAAAATCACGAAATCATACAATATGTTGAATTCATCTATTGACCACCAATTAGCTTTTATTCGGTTGCATAAAGTTCTTTGAATTTGTTCGTGTATTTGGTGTTTTTCGTGGAAAATTGCCTTTTTAGGTTTCGCACATGATTTCTTTCGCACTGGCTTTCGTTTTCGGTGCTTTTTGCTTGCAGCAAATACCCGCGCTCCCCGGTTTGTACTGGTCGCTACTGTGCCTTCCTTTAGTCTTCGCTGACTTTTATCTCAGCCGATCATCTCGCCCAGTTTTAATCGTGGTTAAACACCTGCTTTGGCTAACTTTAGGTTTTTTATTGGGTTTCTTTTGGGCGGCTACTTTAGCCACAATTAGGCTTAGCGACGCACTGCCGCATGCGTGGGAAAATCAGCCTATTGAATTGATCGGCGTGGTGTCCAGTGTGTCTGAATTAACCGAACGCGGTGAGCGGTTTCGTTTTGATGTGGAAAAAGTACTCACAGTTGACGCAATTGTTCCGCGTCATATTTCATTAAGTTTTTATCCAGCTGATAGCTGGGGGCAAAATAACCAGACCGAGGTTCAAATGCCGCCACGGGTGGCTGCGTTTAAAGCGGGCGAGCGCTGGCAACTTACCGCACGCTTAAAGCGACCTCATGGCACACAGAATCTTGGGCGTTGGCTGAAAGCATACGTGCTGCAGGTAGCATCAAAACAAAAGCCAATAATAAGAAGCTACAAAACTTTGTTTGGCAGCCTAAGTATATGGTTGAGCGTGTGCGCGAGAAAATTCAGCAACGTATTGTAAACGTGCTGGAAAACAAGCCCTATAGCGGCGTGATTCAAGCGTTGGTCATGGGTGACGACAGCCAAATTGCAGCAGATGATTGGCAGCTGTTTTTACGCACAGGCATTTCGCATCTCATGAGTATTTCTGGCTTGCACATTACCATGCTATCTGGCTTGGCATTCGGGCTGATGAGTTTTATTTGGCGGCGCATACCGCAGCTAGCAACCAGACTTCCTACGCGTAAAGCCGCCACTGTGGCAGGTGTAACGGCTGCGTTAATTTATGCACTGATTGCCGGATTTGCTGTGCCTACGCAGCGCACCCTGTATATGTTGATGGTGTTGGCATTGGCGTTATGGTCAGGGCGGCAGCTGGTTAGTTCTCAAGTGTTAGCGCTAGCGTTGTTTGTTGTCGTGGCAATAGATCCGTGGGCAGTCATGGCTGCGGGATTTTGGTTGTCGTTTGGCGCGGTTGCCATGCTGAGTTTTGCTTTAGGCGCGCGCATTGGTCAAACGCATTGGCTCAAAGCAGCAATACATACACAGTGGGCAGTAACCATAGGCATGGTGCCGTTGCTGCTTATTATGTTTCATCAAGCGTCTATTGTTTCACCAATTGCCAATGCCTTTGCGATTCCAATCATTAGCTTTGTAGTCACGCCGCTCGCTTTATTAGGTAGTTTTTTACCGATAGATAGCTTGCTGATGTTGTCATATAAGGTGCTAGAGGTTTGCATGTTTGTATTGGATTGGCTCAATCAGCTACCCGATGCGGTGTGGCAGCAGCATACGCCATTCACGTGGACATTGTTCCCCGCATTGCTAGGCGTAATGTGGTTGTTATTGCCACGAGGCATTCCTATGCGCTGGTTAGGGTTGATAGGGTTTTTGCCAATGTTGCTATTCGTGCCACAGCGCCCAGCCATTGGCGACATGAAAGTAACCGTGTTGGACGTAGGTCAAGGCCTGAGTGTGGTGGTGCAAACGGCAACACATACACTCTTATATGACGCAGGCGCTAAATACAATCAGCAAAGCGATGCAGGCAGTCGAATTGCGGTACCGTTTTTGCAGGGCGAAGGCGTTAAAAAAATTGATGGCTTCATGGTGAGTCATCATGATAATGATCATAGTGGCGGCATGTTATCTGTATTGGCACTTCTGCCGGTCGATTGGTTTGCCAGTTCAATACCGGATGAGATTGCCTTGGATGCAGCCGCAGAAAAAATGAAGTGTTATGCAGGGCAAATCTGGGCGTGGGATGGCGTTGGTTTTGAGGTCTTACACCCACAGTTGCAGGGTTATGAAGACCCCAAAGTTAAAGATAATAATCGCAGTTGTGTGCTTAAAATCACCAGCACATCAGGCAGCTTGCTATTAGCTGGCGATATAGAAAAAAGCGTTGAAGCAGCCTTGGTTGAGCAAGCGGCAGGACAGCTAAAAAGTGATGTTTTAGTCGCACCGCATCATGGTAGCAAAACGTCATCTTCAGAGCGCTTTATTGCGGCTGTTGCGCCTGGTTTGGTGATATTTACTTCAGGTTACTTAAGCCGATTTAAACATCCTGACCCTGCGGTGGTGGCGCGTTATCAGGCATTAAACAGCCGCATATTGCGATCTGATTATCACGGTGCTATTCAGATTAACTATATGGGAAATCAGTCTGGAATAGAAGCATTACCTTGGCGTAGTCAAAATAAGCGTTACTGGCATGACCACTTTTATTGAAAAACTTGAAAATACCTTACATTAAGGTTAGGCCGTTTATAAAACCATTGCAGTTGTAGCTTGCCCAAAAGCAGACTACAAGCTAAAGTATCGCAGGGGCTGATTTGCCATATTTATAAAGAATTTTTTAATAGCATTTGAATTAGGAGTTGCACTGTGTGGGATATTATTCAAGCAGCAGGCTGGCCAATTTGGCCGTTGATCATTGCATCAGTCGTGGCTGTAGCCATTATAGGTGAACGCTCTTTCGCGTTGCGTGAAAGAGCCGTGGCACCTGCAAATTTATTGCCGGAGCTACAAGCATGGCTTGCAAAGGGCGGCATTACTAAAGAAACGATTGGTCGCTTAGAGCAACACTCTTTGCTGGGTCGCGTTTTTGCTACGGCTTTAACCAATGCTAAATATTCACGTGAAATTACAAAAGAAGCTATTGAAGAAACAGCGCGCGTGGTCGCTCATGAGTTAGATAAATACTTATCTACACTGGGCACTATTGCCACGGTAGCGCCGCTGATGGGTTTGTTTGGTACCGTGTACGGCATGGTAGAGTTATTTGGCGCATTTACCGCTACCGGTCATGATGTGGCGCAATTCGCGCGTGGTATTTCAGTGGCTTTGTATAACACTGCTGGCGGTATTGTCGTGGCAGTGCCAGCGATGATTGCTTACCGTTATTTCCGCTCAAAAGTGGATGGTTTGTTAATTGATATGGAACAGCAATCGGTTAAGTTGGTTGAAATCCTGCACGGCGAGCGCAGTTGATTTCTTAAGGCGCATGCGTTGAGCTCTGCGTCTTGCATAAAACTTAAGGCTTAAATTGACCAGTTAGGAAGCTATATGAATTTTCAACGAGGAAAGCGCCACGAAGACCTCGAAATAAATCTCGTGCCGTTGATTGATGTACTGCTAGTGATTATTATCTTTTTGATAGTGAGCGCGACTTTTGCACGTACCAATGAGTTGCAAATCAACTTACCAACGGCTGAGGCAAACGTGTCGCAAGAAAAGCCGTTAATGATAGAAGTGGCGATTGATGCCAGTGGACAATACGTGGTTGACGGTAAGCGCTTGACCGACAGCGCAGTGGGGGCGATCAGTGCTGCGTTACAAGCAGCTGTTGCTAATAGTAGCCGTGATAAAGAGCCGACGATTGTTATCAACGCAGATGCGAATACTACACATCAATCAGTGGTTAATGTGATGGAAGCTTCGCGTGTGGCCGGGTATACCCATATTACCTTTGCGACGCAAGCTGATCCTGGTAAATAATCGCACATCTTAACAAGTGCTTTTTATCACGCACTATCATTTTATATTTTTAATATTGGCGCTTAAATGTGCACCCATATTAAAAATGACAAAATCCTAAAAGTACTTAAGTCCTAAAAATGATAATCCTCTAAGATGGCAAAAACTAGGCGCAACAAACAAAATCTCCCTGAAATTTCAAACGCAAAAGCGCTGTATTTGCGCTTGTTTCGTTATGCCTGGCGTTATAAATATGTATTTGTCACCAGTATTCTTTCTTTAGTGGTGCTTTCTGCCAGCAACACCGGCTTTCTCGCGCTGATTAAACAAATCACCGATGAAGGCTTTGTTAAAAAAACAACAGGTCAAGCCATGCTGTTGCCACTGATGATCTTTGGCTTAATGATGATTCGGGGCGTGGCAGGCTATATTTCGGTATATACCATGCGCGTTGTCGCGCGGCGCGTGGTAGAAGATTTCCGCAAAGAAATGTTCAGCAAGCTGATGTTGTTGCCCGTGCATTACTTTGATGCCCGCTCGTCTGGGGCGCTCGTATCCAAGTTTACCTACGATGTTGAGCGGCTATCCAGTGCGACTACGCGTTCTTGGCTCAATGTGTTGCGCGACATTTTAACCGTCATCGGTTTAATCGCTTACATGCTCTATCTTGATTGGCGGCTTACCCTTGTTTTTGCCACCGTACTGCCATTCGCCACTCTATATATCAGAAAAATAACGCCTAAACTAAAAGCCAATGCCAAAAATGTGCAGTACAGCATGGGTGAAATGACTAAGTCGGCAGAAGAAGCGATTAGCGGACAGCGCATCGTTAAAATTTTTGGCGCTCAAGATTTTGAATATAAGCGTTTTGCAGACATTGCGACCAATAATCGCCGCATAGAGCTACGCTTAACGCGTATTTCAGGCTTAAGTAGCTTTATTGTGGAAATGTTTGCTGCTTTGGCTCTGGCTTTGGTGATTTATTATGCTATGGGTAGTTTCTCCGTGGGTGAATTTGCAGCTTTTGTTGGCGCGCTGCTGATGCTGATTTCCCCCATTAAACATATCGCCGCTGCTAATGAAGACTTTCAGGTAGGGTTGGCTGCGGCACAAAGCATTTTTGAGGTGATGGATGCCGTGCCAGAGCAAGATGAAGGCAAAATTGAGATTAAACGCGCAAAAGGTGAAATTGAATTTAGAAATGTTACCTTACGTTATGAAAATGCCAGTGGCGTAGCGCTTGATGATTTAAGTTTTAGCATAAAGGCTGGTGAAAAAGTCGCCCTGGTTGGGCGCTCAGGTGGTGGTAAAACCACATTGGTGAACTTGTTGCCGCGGTTTTACGAATTACAGCAGGGTTTGGTATTGTTAGATGGTGTGGATATCCGTGCCGTCAAGCTTAGAAGTTTGCGTGAGCAATTTGCACTAGTAAGCCAAGACATCGTGTTGTTTAATGATACTATTTTTAATAACATTGCCTATGGCGTACTAAGAAATGCGACTGAAGACGAAGTGATTGCCGCAGCCAAGGCAGCACATGCTTGGGAGTTTATTCAAAAACTACCAGATGGTCTGCAAAATGAAATCGGTGATCGCGGTGTCCGGTTGTCTGGCGGGCAACGTCAGCGCATTGCGATTGCACGCGCCATATTGAAAAATGCACCAATACTATTGCTTGATGAGGCCACCTCTGCTTTAGATACTGAATCGGAGCAGCACGTGCAGGCAGCGTTGGACACGCTCATGCAAAATCGAACTAGTATCGTAATTGCGCACCGACTTAGCACCATTGAAAATGCCGACCGCATTATGGTGATGGAGCACGGTAAAATAATTGAAAACGGCTCACATAATGAGTTAATTAAAATAGATGGTCATTATGCCAAGTTGCATCAAAAGCAATTCGGTTAGTGGTCATTTTCGAGCTTTATAAAAATGGCTAATTGGCTGCAAGAGCAATGGCTTAAGTTTACTTTTTGGCATATTTTCCTCATGCCGCTGTCTTGGGTTTTTGGCATGATTACTACTGTCAGAAAGTGGCTATATAAAAACGGCTGGTTAAAAAGTGTTCGTTTGAGTGTGCCTGTTGTCATTATCGGCAACATCAATGTGGGAGGTACAGGAAAAACTCCCCTTGTTATTTGGCTTGCAGAACAGTTGCAGTTTGCTGGATACAAGCCCGGCATTATTAGTAGAGGTTACGGCGGTAACGCTAAACAAGTGACAGAAGTCATGACCTTTAGTAACCCATTCGAAGTCGGTGACGAACCGGTGTTGATTGCTACGCGTACGTCTTGCCCTGTATTTGTTAGCGCAAATCGCATTGAGGCAGGACGGGCTTTGTTGGCAACATATCCAACATGTAACATCATTATCTGCGATGATGGCCTGCAGCATTATCGACTGCAGCGCGATGTTGAAATTATTGTGTACGATAGCGCCAAAGGTTTTGGCAACGGCGCTTTGCTGCCAGCAGGTCCGCTACGTGAATCAAAAAATAGACTAAAAACCGTAGATGCCGTAGTCAGTAATGGTAGCGTAGTGGACAATGAGTTGTTGGCAGTGAAACCAATTGAAATGCAGCTAGAATCAACAGCTTTTTATAATGCGCTTGATAAATGTATAACATCTGACGCACAAGTATTTTTACATCAAAAAGTGCTGGCAATTGCTGGTATAGGCAACCCTGATCGATTTTTTAAGCAGTTACGACTGTTGGGTTTGAATTTTAAAAGTCGTGCTTATTCTGACCATTATGCCTTTAAGTCAGAAGATTTTGCAGGCACTGAGGCTGATATTGTCGTGATGACAGAAAAAGATGCGGTTAAATGTCGTTTGTTTGCAAGACCTAATTTTTGGGTGCTGCCAGTAAACGCCGTGATAAAAAATGATTTATTAGTCATAATATTAAACAAATTGAATAAGTTGAGAACGTAAAATGGATACAAAGCTCCTTCAGATTTTGGTCTGCCCTGTCACCAAAGGCCCGTTGATTTACAATAAAGCAACTAATGAGCTTATTTCAAAATCAGCACGGCTTGCCTACCCGATCAAAGATGGCATTCCAGTGATGCTGGAAGATGAAGCGCGACAATTAGCGGATGATGAAGAAATTGCATAACGCTAAACCAGAAAATTCAGCAGAATTTTATGTCGTCATTCCAGCGCGCTACGCCAGTACAAGACTGCCTGGTAAGCCTTTGCTGAAAATAGCAGGTAAGCCTATGGTAGTGTGCGTGGTTGAGCAAGCGCAGAAAAGCGGCGCGAAACAGACTATTGTCGCCACAGATGATCAGCGTATTGTCGATGAGGTAACCCGGCATGGTTATGCGGCAATGCTTACATGTACGAATCACTTAAGTGGCACAGATCGTATTGCTGAAGTGGTATTGCGTGAGGGTTGGCCCGATGATGCAATTGTCGTCAATGTGCAAGGAGACGAGCCGTTGATTGAGCCTTCCCTTATTATAGAAGTGGCAAGGATGCTCAAAAACAACAAAGAAGCTGTAATGGCAACGGCATGTCATCCCATTCAGAGCAAGTCAGACTTTTTAAATCCTAATATAGTAAAAGTAGTATTAGACGGGCAAAGTAATGCGTTATATTTCAGCCGCGCGCCCATTCCTTACCCTAGAGACGCTTTTGCAAACAATGAAGAAATGCCATCCAACATCCCTGCGTATAGGCATGTAGGGCTATACGCCTACCGTACAAGTTTTTTAAAACAATATGCGAATATACAGCCGGCCGCAATTGAGCAGTATGAATGCCTTGAGCAGCTACGTGTGTTGCACCAAGGTTACAAAATCGCAGTAGCCATTTCTCAAAACCCTCCTGCGACTGGCGTAGATACTGAGCATGATTTAGCTTATGTCCGCAGCATCATGCAATAAGCATCAGCCCTAATGTGCACGGCGCAGGCCTGCGCTGCAAATTTATTATGAAATCTCACAATAGTTCTTGCGATACTTACTCGGATTTGCTATAGTTTCACCTCTCGACGGCAAGTACGTCGAATCGGACGCGGGATGGAGCAGTCTGGCAGCTCGTCGGGCTCATAACCCGAAGGTCACAGGTTCAAATCCTGTTCCCGCAACCAATAAATCAAAGTGCGTAGCGCTTTAGATTTTTGCGGTACCCGAAGTGGTGCAACCAAAAGTTTTAGTGCAAAAATACGACTCAACGATAATTAAAAATGAATTAAAATTATAGTTGACGGGTTTTAAAATCCCTGTAGAATGCGCGCCTTCGTTAACGAAACAAGTCAACGAAGCGCTGCAAAATACGAGCGATGTTAATTAAATAATAAA
>JAURWJ010000053.1 GCA_030655015.1 Methylotenera sp.
ACCATTTATACGCCACACGTTGATACAGGTGATTATATTGTCGTGCTTAACGCCGACAAATTAAAAGTCTCTGGTAATAAAGCGGATGGCAAGCTTTACCATAGCCACTCAGGCTATCCAGGTGGTAATAGCACAACAACAGTCTCTAAAATGCCAGATCGTTTTCCAGGTCGCGCTTTAGAAAAAGCAGTAAAAGGCATGTTACCTAAAGGTCCTTTAGGTTACGCAAGGATCAAAAAAATGACGGTTTATGCTGGCGACAAGCATGACCATGCGGCGCAACAACCGCAACCATTGACCATCTAAGGATAAAGAATGATCGGTAAATACAATTATGGTACAGGCCGCCGCAAAAGTTCAGTAGCGCGCGTGTTCTTAAAGTCAGGTAAAGGCAACATCATTGTTAATGACAAGCCGGTTGATGAGTATTTCTCACGTGTAACTGCACGTATGATTTTACGTCAACCATTAGAGCTCACTAATAATCTTACCAGTTTTGACATTATGGTAAATGTGATTGGTGGCGGTGAGTCTGGTCAAGCTGGCGCGGTACGTCATGGTATTACGCGTGCATTGATTGATTATGATGCAGCTTTAAAAAGTGCATTGTCACATGCTGGATTTGTAACACGTGATGCACGTGAAGTTGAGCGTAAAAAAGTTGGTTTCCGCAAAGCACGTCGCCGTAAACAATTCTCTAAACGCTAATGCTTTAAACGCTATAGAGCGGTTGGATTTTAAAAAGGTCGCTTTTGCGACCTTTTTTATTTTTATAATGACGAGTATGCCGCTAATTTCAGAGTGAGTGGTGGGATGTTTTGTTAAGATAACGTTATGACAGCTAAAAAATTAAAAGTAGGTATCGTTGGTGGCACTGGTTACACGGGTGTCGAATTGCTGCGTTTATTAAGTGTACACCCCAATGTGATGCTCACGGCAATTACCTCACGTGGCGATGCTGGTTCTGCTGTGGCAGATATGTTCCCTAGCTTGCGCGGCTATGTCGACTTGGCTTTTTCAGACCCGGTGCAGGCTAATTTAAGTGAGTGCGATGTGGTGTTTTTTGCTACCCCTAATGGGATTGCGATGCAGCAAACACGTGATTTGCTGGCAAAAGGCGTGCGGGTGATTGATTTGGCCGCCGATTTTCGCATTAAACATATTCCAACATGGGAAAAATGGTATGCGATGACGCATGCCTGTCCGGATCTGGTCGCGCAAGCCGTGTATGGTTTGCCAGAGATGAACCGTGAGGCGATTAAATCAGCGCAGATAGTTGCTAATCCAGGTTGTTATCCCACTGCAGTGCAGTTAGGTTTCATGCCTTTATTAGAGGCTGGCGCCGTGGATGCAAGCTATTTAATCGCGGATGCAAAATCTGGCGTGAGTGGTGCCGGGCGTAAAGCTGAGGTACACAGCTTGTTCTCAGAGGCTTCAGATAACTTTAAAGCGTATGCTGTGAATGGGCATCGGCATTTGCCGGAAATCAGTCAGGGCTTAACCAACATGGCTAAATCTGAGGTTGGTTTTACTTTTGTTCCTCATTTAACGCCACTGATTCGTGGCATACATGCAACTTTGTACGCTAAGTTAGTCAAACCTGTAGATTTGCAAGCGCTGTTTGAAGCTCGTTATGCCAATGAGCGTTTTGTGGATGTGTTGCCCAAAGGTGCGCACCCAGAAACGCGCTCAGTGCGTGGTTCTAATATTTGTCGAATTGCAGTGCATCAGCCACAAAATAGCGATATAGTCGTGATTCTGTCAGTGATTGACAACCTTGTGAAAGGTGCTGCGGGTCAGGCGATACAAAATATGAATATTATGTTTAATTTGCCTGAAAATACAGGTTTAGAAGTCGTACCATTATTGCCGTAATTACAACTTGAATGAAACCCGTTAGAAGAAGAATCAGAAGCCATTTTGGTTTAACAGCAAAACAAGTTGCTATCCGATCCAAGCGGCCATGGTATTTTCAATGGGGAGTGACAGTCATCTTTGTCGCGCTGGGCTATATCAGTGCATATTGGCAGTTTACGGGTGGTGGAGAAAGCATTCGTGACAAGCTAAAGCAAGTAGCGCTTGAAAATCAAGTATTGAATACCAAGGTAATACAGGTCGAACGCCAATTGCAAATTGAGCAAGCTGCACAAGTTAATTTAACAAAAGCGTTAAATCAGGTGCAGGATGAAAATATACACATTAAAGAAGAGTTGGTTTTTTATAAACAAATGTTGAATGGTAAAAAATAAAGCTTATACCTATAGGTTATCAATCAACTTTAATAACGATTTTGGATGAGAATCAATATGTTTTTTAAGAAGAGTAAGCGAGTGCAAAATAGCATTGACACGTTGATTGGCGCAGATACACGCGTAGAAGGTGACATTCATTTTTCTGGCGGTTTGCGCATAGATGGTGCTGTGCTGGGTGCAGTGAATGAGTTGAGTGACAGTCCAAGCACACTGATCTTAAGCGAGCATGGTCGTATAGAAGGCGCTATCACTGCCTCAAAAGTAGTGATCAATGGCACGGTGCTGGGGCCAGTAAAAGCTAGCCAGTTTATAGAGCTGCAAACCAAAGCGCGCATTACCGGGGATGTCACTTACAACTCACTTGAAATGCATACGGGGGCGGTGATTGAGGGTAAGCTGGTTTATGCGGCTGACCATACAGAATAACGTGATGTGCATGCCTCCTTGATTATGAGGGCGTGCAGTAGCATAATGACTTTATTGAAACTTTAGGAGTGCAACATGAACACAGTCGTAGACATAGAAAATATAGATATCCCTGCACCATTGGTTTTTACTGATAACGCAGCTAAAAAAGTTAAAGAGTTGATTGAGGAAGAGGGTTCGCCAGATCTTAAACTCCGCGTGTTTGTGAGTGGCGGTGGTTGCTCGGGCTTTCAATACGGATTTACTTTTGAAGAAGAGGTGAATGACGATGATACGCAAGTGCAAAAAGATAGCGTAACCTTACTCATTGATCCGATGAGTTTGCAGTATTTAATGGGTGCTGAAATTGATTATCAAGATAGTTTACAAGGTTCGCAATTTGTAATTCGCAATCCGCAAGCCACTACAACTTGTGGTTGTGGGTCATCTTTTTCAGTATAAGTTTTAATTGGAATAAAAAAGCCAGGCAATTTTGTCTGGCTTTTTTGTATGTATCGATTGAATTTATCTAAAATTTAATCAGCGTTTCTCAATTGGCACAAACTCGCGTCTTGTTTCACCTAGGTAGAGTTGGCGCGGGCGTCCGATCTTATGTTCTGGGTCGGCGTTCATCTCGCTCCATTGTGCTATCCAGCCAGCTGTGCGAGCTAGGGCGAAGATGGCAGTGAACATGCTGTTGGGGATTCCCATAGCGCGCATCACGATGCCACTGTAAAAATCGACGTTTGGATAAAGCTGCCGCGAAACAAAATATTCATCTTCAAGCGCAATTTTTTCCAATTGCATTGCTAGTTTAAAAATGGGGTCGTCATTCAAGCCAAGCTCGTTGAGTACTTCATGGCAGGTTTTGCGCATGATGGCGGCGCGAGGATCCATATTGCGATACACGCGGTGACCAAAACCCATGAGGCGGAATGTATCGGTTTTATCTTTAGCGCGTTTTATAAAATCACCTATACGTGAAATATCACCAATTTCTTCTAGCATTTTAAGGGTGGCTTCGTTAGCGCCACCGTGTGCGGGGCCCCAAAGTGAGGCAATACCCGCAGCTATGCAGGCAAATGGATTAGCACCACTAGAACCAGCTAGCCTCACAGTAGAGGTAGAGGCGTTTTGTTCATGATCTGCATGCAAAACCAAAATCCGGTCAAATGCCTTCGCTAGCACGGGATTAGGCACATAGGGTTCGCATGGTGTAGCAAACATCATATGCATAAAATTTTCAGCATAGTTTAAATGATTTGCTGGATACATGAATGGCTGGCCGACAGTGTATTTGTAGCTCCACGCTGCAATGGTTGGCACTTTTGCCAGTAATTGATGCGCGGTGATTTCGCGGCTCAGCGCGTCGTGAATATCACCTTTGGTATGATAAAACGCAGACATTGAACCAACTACACCAACCATAACCGCCATTGGGTGTGCATCGCGCCTGAATCCTCTAAATATGTTAGAGAGCTGGTCATGTAGCATGGTATGACTGGTTATTGTGCGAGTGAATTCTTGTTTTTGTGCAGCATTAGGTAGCTCACCGTTAATTAGCAGGTGAGAAACCTCTGTAAAATCACAATGCTCAGCTAACTGCTCAATTGGGTAACCTCGATAGTAGAGCAGACCTTTTTCACCATCAATAAACGTAATATTTGAACTACAGGCCGCTGTTGACATAAAGCCTGGATCATAGGTAAACACGCCATGTTTACCTAAAGTGCGAATATCAATCACATCATTGCCCAAGCTTCCTGAAAGCATAGGTAATTCAATTGGGGCGGCACCGTTATTAAAAGTAATAGTGGCTTTAGTGGGTCTGTTTGTCATGGCATTTTTACAATTCTAATCATCATTGATTGTGATTATACTTTATTGGTGCGTTCTGTTAAATTGTTAACGCATTGCTCAGGCTAATGTTGGTAGATTGCACCTAGTATACGTGCGCCTTTAGCGCCTGTGACTTCTGGTAAATTAGCAGGATGTTGATTTAGGCATTGTTTCGCTAGCCAAGCAAATGCAACGGCCTCTGCCCAATCAGTGCCTAGCCCGAGATTGTCGGTTGTTGCCAATTTGATGGTACCTAGTAACGTCTTGAGGTGTTGCGTTAGCATACCGTTCTTAGCGCCACCCCCACATAAATAGACTTCATCAACAACGTCACAATGCTGCATTAGAGCGTTATATATGCTGTGCGCGCTTAGCGCGACCAAAGTGCGCGCTACATCATTGGGCTGGTAGTTCTTGTTGATTAGGAAAGTCTTTAGCCAAGTGGCGTTAAATAAATCACGCCCAGTACTTTTAGGAGGCGTT
Organism: Methylotenera sp.; assembly: GCA_030655015.1. Classification (GTDB taxonomy): domain Bacteria; phylum Pseudomonadota; class Gammaproteobacteria; order Burkholderiales; family Methylophilaceae; genus Methylotenera. Next base: position 4,980 of record JAURWJ010000053.1, read on the forward strand.
AATGCAAAATAAGGTTCGGCTAACATCGCCGACAACAATGGCTCAATCACCTTGCCTGATCTTGCCCACGCACCATCTGCATCAAAATTTAAGTTGAGATGCTGCTTAACCCAAGCATCGAGTAGCATGTTGCCAGGGCCAGAGTCAAAGCCTAATACCTCACCTGTGCTGGCAAGATAGGTAATGTTAGCAATGCCCCCAATGTTAATAATAGCGCGATTAAGTTTGGAATTGAAAAACATGGCTTTGTGAAAAGCGGGAACCAAAGGCGCGCCTTGACCGCCTGCGGCAAGATCACGGCTTCTAAAATCAGCCACTACGGTAATACCTGTTAGCTCAGCTAATAATGCAGCATTACCAATTTGCAACGTAAAGCCGATGCCATCGTTAAAGCCTGGGCGATGTCTAATGGTTTGGCCGTGACAGCCAATAGCAACAATACTGCCAGGTGGTAGCGCGGTAGTTGAGAGTATTTGATTGACGGCGGTTGAGTAAAGTCGGGCAAGCGTATTGCCCAGCATTGCGGTTGTTTCGAGCTCATTTTGTGTGGGGTGTTGCAATGCTAAAATTTCAGCACGCAATAATGAAGGATAAGCTAAAAAATGGGTATCAACCACTTTAGGCGGAAGTGCGCCGTTAAATTCAACCAGTGCCACATCGATACCATCAAGGCTGGTTCCCGACATCAATCCGATGAAAAGTGTACCAGCCATGGAGGCAGTCTTATGTTGGGTATGGCTAATCTAGTGCCGCGATATTGCTGGCGTCTAGTAGTCTAAGTTGGGCTGTGAGTTGATTGCTAACGCTGTCAAATGCAGCCTTGTTGTGCGCCTCAATTGCATTTGATTTAGGTAATGCCACGGTCATTGGGTTGCGGTGCTGGCCATTGAGCAAAAATTCGTAGTGTAAATGTGGCCCAGTAGCTGTGCCAGTCATGCCAACAAAACCGATGATCTCACCTTGTGTAACTTTAGCGCCACGTCGTAAATTAGCTGCAAAACGTGAAAGATGCCCATACACAGTATTAATGCCATTGGTGTGCTTAAGTATAATTACATTGCCGTAACCACCTTTTTTGCCTACGAAGTCAACCACCGCATCACCAGCGGCTTTGACGCGAGTTCCTGTAGGTGCAGCCATGTCCACGCCTTTGTGCGCTCGAATCCGCTGCAAAACCGGATGAAATCGCGCTAGGTTAAAGCCTGAGCTTATGCGCGTAAACTCTAACGGAGAGCGTAAAAATGATTTATGCAGACTTTTACCTTCAGGCGTGAAATATTGCATTTGGTTATTGCCGTCGCGGTAACCTATGGCACGATAACTTTTGCCATTATTCACAAACTCCGCGGCTAATACATCGCCAGTTTTGAGTAATTGACCTTGGTCGTAGCTACCCTCGTAGATAACGTTAAAGTGATCATCCCGGCGTAAATCGGTATGAAAATCAATGTCGCTTTCAAATATATCGGCCAATTGAATCGCGATATGGTCAGGGATATTAGCGTCATCCGCAGCGCCAAATAAAGAGCTTTTGATTTTTGCTGATTTCAATATGGCGCGCACTTCAAGGTCGTGCGCGATTTTGCTTGCGCTATAACCATCCGCAGTGAGGTTAACCATGATGAATTGATCGGCTTTGACTTGATATTCAAATGAGACTAAGTTGCCATCACTATCGGTCTCGGCTTCAACTTGCCTGCCAGGAATCAGCGATTTAGCAATTTCACTGGCAATTTCATCGGTGCGGATAAATTCAATGACCTCACGATTGCGAATGTTAAGGCGAGACAATAGGCTATTTAATGTGTCATCACGACGGACATGGTCTTTATACCAATAGTTTTGCGTTGACACATGGTCTGCTGCATTTTCCAGGCTAGCAGCATCGGTTACAGCAGGCAGCAAAATTTCTTCTATGATAGCGGTGGTTTGGATACTACCAGTGAGTGTTTGTGGCGCAATACCAAATGCTGTGTAGATGCCAAATAATGGCAAACAAGATATTGCAAGAATCCAACGCAGTTTAATTGTTCGCTCAGACATGAGATTAAGCTTACGTTCAGTTTTATTAGCATTTTGCGCTAAAATAGAGAATTGAGTTGAATTGTTTTGATTAGACTCGTTAGTATCCACGGACTGACCTTTGTAATAATTTATTGCGGTTGTAGATACTAACAGAAAACGTAATTAAAACAAGTAAATGAGTCGTAAAAATAACTGAGTTTAAGGGTGAAAGTACGTGAATATTGACATTAACCAACAGCTTGCAATCATCAAGCGTGGAGCCGATGAGCTTCTTATCGAGGCGGAATTAGTTGAAAAGCTAAAAAAGAACATGCCGCTTAGAATTAAAGCGGGGTTTGACCCTACCGCGCCAGATTTACATTTGGGGCATACCGTGCTTATCAATAAGTTGCGTCAATTTCAAGAGTTGGGCCATCACGTACTCTTTCTAATTGGGGATTTTACTGGCATGATTGGTGACCCTACTGGAAAAAGTACGACGCGCCCACCGCTCACCAGTGAGCAGGTGCAAGAGAACGCAAAGTCTTATGCCGCGCAAGTGTTTAAGATTCTTAAGCCAGAGCAAACTGAAGTGGTGTTTAACTCTAAATGGCTCAACGAGCTAGGTGCGGCAGGCATGCTCAGGCTGGCAGCTAGCCATACGGTCGCACGCATGCTAGAGCGCGATGACTTCACTAAGCGTTATAAATCCAATCAGCCGATTGCAATTCATGAGTTTTTATATCCTTTATTGCAAGGTTATGACTCCGTGGCGCTAAATGCGGATGTAGAGCTAGGTGGCACCGACCAAAAATTTAACTTGCTAATGGGTCGAGAATTACAGAAGCAGGCTGGACAAAATCAGCAGTGCGTGTTGACGATGCCTTTGTTGGAGGGCTTGGATGGCGTTAATAAAATGTCTAAATCACTCGGTAACTATATAGGTATCGCAGAAGCGCCAGAAGTGATTTTCGCTAAAATCATGTCAATTTCAGATGATCTGATGTGGCGTTATATAGAGTTGCTATCATTTGAGTCTTTAGAAACCATTGTAAAGTGGAAGGCGGACGTAGCTGCGGGCGCTAATCCACGAGACATCAAAGTGAATTTTGCGCAAGAAATCGTGACGCGCTTTCATAGTTTAAGCGACGCTGAAAAAGCGCTGGCAGATTTTCAAACGCGATCAAAGGGCGGCATACCTGAAGATGTGCCTGAAATCAAAATAACAATAGACGCTGATAATATAGGTGTCGCGCAGTTGCTAAAGCTTGCAGGCTTGGTAAATAGTACGTCAGAAGCCTTTAGGGCTATTGAGCAGGGTGGCATTAAATTGGATGGCGAAAAAGTCACCGATAAAGCGCTGACGCTAAATAAGGGAGTAACGGTTACGGCGCAAGTTGGCAAGCGTAAATTCGCAAATGTAACAATTTTGTAACACTGCTAATAGTCGCTTGACCAAACTTATAAGCCATGTAGAATGCGCACCTCGCTAACAAAACAACGTTAGCAACGCGCTACAAAATACGACTCAACGATAATTAAAAATGAATTAAAATTATAGTTGACGGGTTTTAAAATCCCTGTAGAATGCGCGCCTTCGTTAACGAAACAAGTCAACGAAGCGCTGCAAAATACGAGCGATGTTAATTAAATAATAAA
>JAURWJ010000054.1 GCA_030655015.1 Methylotenera sp.
CATGATTATCCTTTTAATGTTAGCGGTAGCCCAGCCGCAATAAAGCTTACTTTGGCCGCCAATTGCGCGATGGCTTGGTTTAATCTGCCTTGTTCATCTTGAAACTGGCGGTTGATTTCACCCAGCGGCACAATGCCCATGCCAACTTCATTACTGACTAGTAGAATGGTGCCCGCTAATGTTGGCAATATTTCTAACAAAGCGGCGCGCTCTTCTGCCCAATCCACACCTTCTGGCGGGGCACAATCGGGGCAAATGCACTGTGCTAGCCAAAGTGTGAGGCAATCTACAATCATACATTTGTCAGCTTTGGCATAAGTTTGCAATGTTTCAGCCAAGTTAAATGGTTGTTCGATGGTTTGCCAGTGTTCAGGGCGACGCACTTTGTGATGCGCTACACGTTTACCAAATTCTGCATCATAAATTTGTGCAGTCGCAATGTAGGTAACGTTTAAGTGACTCTCTATGGCTAGTTTCTCCGCAAATGCACTTTTTCCAGAGCGCGCACCACCTAAAATTAAATGTGTAGCCATTTGTTTATATTACTCCCATTTTTCTATGTGTTTGTGTCGAGCCCCACTCCTGAATAATCGCTTGCACTTGCTTTAAGCCATGTGTAATAAGTGATGGCCCGGGTTGCAAAATATCAGCCGATTTTATTTCACGTACAAAACCATGTTTAACCGCAGGGATGTCTGCCCAACCTTCACGCGCCATCACTTGGTCAGGTTGAAATTTTTTGCCGCACCACGAGCCGATAATGATGTCTGGTTGTCGCGCGATGACTTGATTGGCTTGTATGACGCGATCTTTTGCGCTGTGAAAATGGCTAAGTTCAGGAAAGCAATCTACGCCGCCTGCAATTTCAATGAGCTCCATTGCCCAGCGGATGCTACAAATGATGGGCTCATTCCACTCTTCAAAATATATTTTTGGTTTGGTAGTTAAATGGCGCGCCATTTCATGCGCTTGGCTCATGGTAGTCTCCAATTCGGAAATCAGCTTGGCAGCCTTATCTGATGCGCCTACCAGGCTACCCATTGTGGCAATCATGTTTAACACTTGTGCAATAGAGCGTTGATTAAAGATGTGCACTTCAACCCCGGCCCGAATGAGCGCTGCTGCTATATCGGCCTGTAAATTTGAGAAGCCAATGACTAAGTCCGGCTTTAATTCTAGAATTTTATCAATTTTTGCGCTGGTAAAAGCGGCCACTTTTGGTTTCTCGCGGCGGGCGATGGCAGGACGTGTGGTAAACCCTGAAATGCCCACAATACGTGCTTGCTCGCCAAGCAGGTAAAGTACTTCTGTCGGTTCTGTGGTTAGGCAGACAATGCGTTGGGGATACCTCATTTAAAAGTATCCCAGCTATTTTCCATCACCATATCGGCCAATGGCCTTGCTGTTTTCCAGCCAGATTCTACCAACATGGGTTCTTTGTAAAAGCTATTGACATGTCCTAAACACAATACGGCGATGGGCTTGGCATCACTTGGCATATT
>JAURWJ010000056.1 GCA_030655015.1 Methylotenera sp.
ACGGCGATCATCTCACCAACAGACGTCAAACGCGTTCGCGCAATGATGCCAACACGATAAGGAGACCGATATGCCTAGAGTAAAACGTGGTGTCATTGCTCGCGCTAGACACAAAAAAGTATTAAAAGCCGCTAAGGGTTACCGCGGTCGTCGTAAAAACGTTTACCGCGTTGCCAAGCAGGCGGTAATGAAGGCGGGTCAATACGCTTACCGTGACCGCCGTCAAAAGAAACGTCAATTCCGCACATTGTGGATTGCGCGTATTAATGCTGGTGCACGTGAGTGTGGCTTAACTTATAGTCGTTTCATGAAGGGTTTGAAAAAATCAGCGATTGAAGTGGATCGTAAAGTATTGGCTGATTTAGCCGTATTTGATAAAGCGGCATTTGCTAAATTTGTAGAATTGGCGAAAGCTGGTTTAGCAGCTTAAGTATTTCGAGCTGGCATTTTCAAACTTATTATTAAGTTTGAGTGAAAAAGAGGCTTCGGCCTCTTTTTTTTACTGTAAAATTCTATCCTTGGAATTTTTAATGCAAAATCAATGCATTAAAGGCAGTATGCCAGAATAACACTGGCTTAAAATTCCAGTAAATCTACAACGACTAAAGATAAAATGACATGGCAGATTTAACGCATTTAATTGCAGAAGCAGAAGCCGACTTTGCAAAGAGCGCTTCGATGAATGACTTGGAAATTGCTAAGGCAAAATATCTAGGTAAATCAGGTTCACTTACGGATGCATTAAAAGGTTTGGGTAAGTTGAGTGCAGAAGAACGTCCCGCAGCAGGCGCAGCTATTAACGTGGTCAAGCAAGCAGTTGAGGCTGCATTAACAGCAAGGCGTGAAGCCATATTGAATGCAGAGCAAGCTAAGCAGTTGGCGCAAGAGTCAATCGATGTGACGCTACCGGCACGTGCGCAATCGCAAGGTGGATTGCACCCTGTAACACTCACGTTGAAGCGTGTAGAAGAGTTGTTTCATTCAATTGGCTTTGATGTGGCCACTGGCCCAGAAATTGAAACGGATTTTTACAATTTTACGGCACTGAACATTCCTGAAGATCATCCAGCACGAGCCATGCATGACACGTTTTATATTGATGAAGCCAACGTGTTAAGAACACATACGTCACCAGTTCAAGTGCGCTACATGGAGAATGCTTTAAAAACCAATAAAACACCACCACTGAAAATCATTGCGCCAGGTCGTGTGTATCGTGTGGATTCAGATGCGACACATTCACCGATGTTTCACCAAGTTGAGGGCTTGTGGGTGGATGAAGACATTAGCTTTGCCAATTTAAAAGGCGTGGTACAGGACTTTTTGCAGAAATTCTTTGAGCGTGATGATTTAACCGTGCGTTTTAGACCCTCATTCTTTCCATTCACTGAGCCCTCCGCTGAGATGGATATGAGTTGGAACGGCGGTTGGCTAGAGATCGGTGGTTGCGGTATGGTGCATCCCGAGGTATTCAAGCATGTGAATATCGATAGCGAGAAATATCGTGGTTTCGCCTTTGGTTTGGGCATCGAACGTTTGACCATGTTACGTTATGGGGTTAATGATTTGCGCCATTTCTTTAATAATGACCTACGCTTTTTAAGCCAGTTTAGATAAGTGCACCACTAAAAATTCAAGTTTCGTACCACAGGCACTCCGATTTTCTAAGTGCTGAAGCACTTGAAAGGTCGTATGTCGCAATACGGCATTGCTCAATAAAAATTTTAGCTTACATATAAACCATATGCCGCGCTTAACTTTTTAATTCGCGCTTCGTCTTGCTTATCGCACCACTGTTCTGGCTTTAGCTGGTTTACAATGGTTAGGGTGCCATTTACGGGTAGAAGCTTGAATTTTTAGCGGCACACTTTAGTTTTAAACCTACAATTAAGGTAACAAAAGCATTATGCAATTTTCAGAAAATTGGTTACGTAGTTTAGTTGATACTGATTTAGACAGTCAGGCTTTAAGTCACGCTTTAACAATGGCAGGGCTTGAGGTTGAAGGCATGCAGCCTGTTGCTGCTGCATTTAGCAAAGTGGTCGTGGCAAAAATTATCTCGGCTGAAAAGCACCCAGATGCAGATCGCTTACAAGTTTGTCAGGTGGATGTTGGATTGGCTGAGCCTTTGCAAATTGTATGTGGTGCCGCCAATGCGCGCGCGGGTTTAGTTGCACCATGCGCGATGGTGGGCGCAGAGCTACCTGGATTTTCTATCAAGCAAGCTAAAGTGCGTGGTATAGAATCATTTGGCATGATGTGTTCATCTAAAGAGCTGGGGTTAAGTGCAGAAGCCACAGGGCTGTTAGAGTTAGATAGCGATGCGGTGATTGGTCAAGATATTCGTCAATATTTGGATTTGGATGACCATCTTTTAACGTTAAAGCTCACGCCAAATCGTAGTGATTGTTTAAGCCTCACAGGTATCGCGCGTGATGTGGCTGCAATTACAGGGGCTATTGCATGTTTTGAAGCAATATCACCAGCGGTAGTCGAATTGTCGCAACGTAAAGCCGTCACAGTGGCTGCGCCGTCAGCCTGTCCGCGTTATTGTGGTCGCCTAATTAGCGGTATCAACGCGCAGGTGAGCACGCCAGCGTGGATGGTTAAACGCTTAGAGCGTAGCGGCTTGCGTAGCATTAGTGCCGTCGTTGATATTACGAACTATGTGCTGTTAGCGCTGGGTCAGCCGATGCATGCGTTTGACGCAGCCAAATTGAGCGGTGATGTAAGCGTGCGCTTTGCTAACACCGGAGAGTCGCTCAGTTTGTTGAATGATCAAACCATACAACTTAAAACCGATGATTTAGTCATTGCCGATGCACAGGGTGCAATTGCCTTGGCTGGCATTATGGGCGGAAAGCCAACGGCTGTGAGCGATGAAACAACCGATGTATTCTTGGAAAGTGCGTTCTTTGTACCGTCTGTTATCGCAGGCAAGGCGCGTAGACTCGGTTTGAGTACAGATTCATCTTACCGTTTTGAGCGCGGTGTCGATTTTGGTAATACACGCAATGCCATTGAGTACGCAACAACGCTGATACAGCAAATCTGTGGTGGTAAAGCTGGGGATGTCACTGAAGTGATTGGCACTTTGCCAGCGCGTCACCCAGTAACGCTAAGAATGGCACGATTAGTATCGGTATTAGGTATTACATTTGAACTACAAAAAGTAGCGCAGCTGCTTGCGCAACTTGGTTTCGCGTTTAGCGTGGCAGAAGAAGTATTTACTGTCACACCACCCAGCTATCGCTTTGATATTACGATTGAAGAAGATTTGATTGAAGAGGTTGCACGCTTGCACGGCTATGATCATATTCCCGCAACGTCGCCGGTTGCAACACTAAACATGCTAGCTGCACCTGAGCAGCAGTTGCATTTGAATCAATTGCGTGATGGATTGGTATCTGCAGGTTATCAAGAAGTGGTGACTTACAGCTTTGTGGACGAAAGCTGGGAGCGTGATTTATTAGGTAATAGCGCACCTATTAAGCTTAAAAACCCAATTGCGAGTAATTTGAGTGTAATGCGCACCAGCTTGTGGGGCGGCTTGTTAGATACGTTAAGCTATAACCTTAACCGTAAGCAAGAGCGTGCCTATTTATTTGAAATCGGTGCGGTGTATCACCAAGCTACTGGTGCATACCATGAAACCACACGTGTTTCTGGTTTGACGTATGGTAGTGCCAAGCCAGAGCAGTGGGCTGATAGCAGTAAAGACGTTGATTTCTTTGATGTAAAAGCGCATGTAGAAGCCTTGCTTAGTGCTACCCATACGGGTAAGCGTATTGTTTACGAAAAAGCCGCGCATAGCGCACTGCACCCGGGCCAATCAGCGCGAATTTTACTAGACGGCAAAGCTATTGGCTGGCTAGGTAAGTTGCATCCGAAATGGCAGCAACAATACGATTTTGCCAAGAGTACTTTTTTGTTTGAAATGGACGCGGAGGCCCTGTTAAGTCGTCATTTGCCCATTTACCAAGAGGTTTCAAAACTGCTACCGGTACGCCGTGATTTAGCCATTGTTTTAGATGAAAATATTGCCGTACAAACGGTATTGAGTGCCATTAAAAAAGCTAATATATCGCTGATACAAGAGGTCGCATTGTTTGATTTATACCAAGGTAAAGGTATTGCAGAAAGCAAAAAAAGCCTTGCATTATCAGTACTTATGCATGATACTCAAAAAACTTTGACTGATATTGAAGCCGATACCGCTATTGCTAAACTGCTACAATTATTACAAGACAATTTTGGTGCAGTGCTGAGAAATTAACGATTAAAAAAAACCAGCATGGCATTTAATTTTGCTGAAATTCAAGTTAAAAAAATGTCTGTGCATGATAAAAGCGATTAACAGCTTTAAATGAAATGGGAGCGTGTATGACTTTAACAAAAGCTGAACTTGCTGATTTACTCTATGAGCAAGTTGGATTAAATAAACGTGAAGCCAAAGATATGGTGGAAGCATTTTTTGAAGAAGTGCGAATTGCGTTAGAGGCGGGCGACAGCGTAAAGCTATCGGGTTTTGGTAATTTTGAACTACGCAAAAAGTCTGAGCGCCCAGGCCGCAACCCTAAAACCGGTGAAGAAATACCCATTAGTGCACGTCGAGTGGTTACGTTTCATGCCAGCCAAAAGCTAAAAAGTAAGGTAGATGCCAACTACGCGAGCTAAACATAATGCGTGTAGTTCTTTTGATTTTATCTTAAAAGCATTAGTAATCTAAGTGAGAAAGCCGTCAGTATGAATGAGCAGGTCGCCAAGGTGCAGTTGCCACCTATTCCAGCAAAGCGTTATTTTACGATAGGTGAAATGAGTGAGCTTTGCGGGGTTAAGGCGCACGTGCTCAGATACTGGGAGCAGGAGTTTACGCAACTCAAACCAGTTAAACGCCGTGGTAACCGTCGCTACTACCAGCATCATGAAGTATTGTTGATTCGTCGGATTAGAGAGCTATTGTACGAGGAGGGCTTCACCATCAGTGGTGCCCGTAATCGCTTGGATCATCCAGAAACTACTGACTCAAAAACTGAAAAGCTGCCAACGGCAAACGGCACGCTTGATTTACAAGCGCAACTAACTATAACGCAAGCTAGAGTGCCACTAACAACAGTTGAAACTACTTTTTTTGATTTTGTGGCAGTTAAATCAGAGTTGCGTGAAATATTAAATCTGTTGCGCCCCAGCCTATAGTCATCTTGGTTTTTAATTTTTCAGGCAATTTATAGGCCGTAAGTTTTTGCGCTATAATGCACGTCTGTTACAAGTAGTTTATTGTAATAACGGTTCGGGGCATAGCGCAGCCTGGTAGCGTACATGCCTGGGGGGCATGGGGTCGCAAGTTCGAATCTTGCTGTCCCGACCAATAAAATCAATGACTTACAGTTTTTACGCTGTAGGTCATTTTTATTTTGCAGGCTCTATGGGGATACTCATGGGCGCGCTGTAAATTTTCCAGGCTGTCAAGCAGCGTTCAAAACTTAATAAATTTGCTCAAAGCGTAGAATTGAGCTAATTATCACGATGATTTATGCGTTTTATCTTTAAATAGATGTTGTATATTGCTACCTTTGCTGATTTTATTCATTAAAGTTAATGCTTATTAGGATTTTTATGGAACACGCTACGCATACGCATGATGAAGAGCAGTACATCGTGCATAACCCTAAAGAGGTCATGCAAATTTTAACTAATTTAGTGAAGCAGAAAGCTACGCTTAAAGTTTCATTCAATCAGGGGGTTGATGAGTATCTCACCACTGTAATTGCAATTGATACCAAAAATCATGCAGTGCATCTGGATATTGGTCGTGATGATGAGTTTAACCGTAGATTATTGGCAAGTCAGCGTGTGCTTTTTTTAAAAGATGAAGGCATTAGAATTAAATGGACGAGCACACACCTTACTGAGGTCATGCTAAAGGATGGCAAGGCGATTAGGATTGCGCTACCTCAAGATTTAATTCGCTTACAACGCCGTGAGTTTTTTCGTTTTGCTACACCCATTGTTAACCCTGTTCTATGTGTTATCCCTAAACCGAATGAGGCGGATCCTGAAGAAGAAAGTACCCTTGATTGTACTTTGCTTGATGTGAGTTTGGGTGGAGTTGGTGTCTTGGTGACAGGTACACTAGATGCAGCATTGGTGATTGGTGCAAAGTTTGATCATTGCAAAATCAGTTTTCCCGATGTCGGTGTGACTGATGTCACGCTACAAGTTAAAAACATCACGCAATTGCCAGCAAAAGATAGCGCAATTAAGCACCGTGTCGGCTTTCAGTATATAGCGCCATCACGCGGCAATGAAGGCTTAATTAACCGCTATGTTTTTATTTTAGAGCGCCAGGCGATAGCACTTGTTCATGGGGTAAATTAACTCTGAATTTTCCATTAGGCGCATTTCCAATCTTATCTTGCACGAATAAGCCGCGTTAGCAGATATATCTGAGGTGAGTAGCTTTACGGCCTGGCGAACACTAACAGTTTCTTTCCAATCGTTTTTTGCTTACGCGTTGACTATTAATGGACTAGGCGCCTCTCGTCAGCAAAAAAACCGCCACAACAGTCACCTCACTATCATTTCGCATCGTAATGAAAAGTCTGGTTTAAAAGTTAAATCCCCAATGATTCAGCCCAAGCTAATGCGGCAATGTGGCATTCATTCACTTTGGTAGCATCATATTGTAGTAACTCGGCAAGCTCTAATATGCGTTTGTTGTCGGCACTTTCACAGGCTTCGGTAAGCTGTAAGAACGGACCGTAAATCCCTTCACGCGTAAGCAGTGCTTCAGCGACGGTTTCGGGGAGCTGAATTTTTTCCAGTATGTCTTCCATTGGCATTTTTAGAATCGCATCAAGCAGAGAAAATACGCCCACAATAAATAAATTATCGCGGTCATGTTTTTCAAAATAGCTTTCACCTAATAATTCAGTGAGACGTCCACGGGTGATGGAGGTTTTCATCAAGGCAGGTGGCGTTGCATTTTCACCTGCCGTTACCATTAACAGCGTGAGCCAGCGATACAGTTGCTTGGTGCCCAAAATGGTGAGGGCATGTTTAATTGATTGAATTTCACATGAGAGGCCAAAGCCGACTGAGTTAATATAGCGCAGTAGTTTAAATGACAGTGCCGCATCACGTTTAAAGCCGATTTCTATTTTTGCATTATCCTCATCTTGGCTCACCATATTAAGTAAGTTCAACACGCTGTCGAACGATGGGTTGATGACTTTTGCGGTAAAGGTTTCAGGATGCGCAAAGAAATAGCCTTGAAAGCGTTGAAAGCCAATTTTTTTATAAGTCTCAAATTGCTCATGGGTTTCAATCTTTTCAGCAACAAATTTAATTGAAGGTGAATAGTGTTGATGAAACACTTTCTCGGCTTCAATTGCGCTAATGCTTAGCGTATCAATTTTAATGTAGTCAGCACAGTCAATAAGTGGCTGTAATCCGGAGTGCGATTGTGGATTATCAAGCGCAATTTTAAAGCCTAATTGACGCAGTGCTTGGCAGCGCTCAATCACTGCGTCACTGGCGACCACACTTTTTAATACTTCCAGCACCGTGCGTTGAGGTGGCATAAGCTCTAAAAATTCACTCATCAACATCACTTCATTAACGTTAATGAATGCTAATTTATCACCTAAAAGCCATTGAACGTCCATGTCGCCTATGGTATTTACCAGCACATTGGAGCATGCTTTGAGGTCGTCTTCAAACACTGCGGTTTGCGCCTCGGCACTATGTCTAAATAAAAGCTCATAGCCGATAATATGTTCTTTAACATCCAGGATAGGCTGGCGTCCGATAAATACTTGATCTTCCATTTTTCTAGCTTCCAGAGTTTTTACTGCCAATTGATTTTAATCTGTCGATTTTTAACTTGATGCTAATTTTACTTAAATATTATTGTGATGATAAGTAATTGCTTAAATACGTTCCTGACATGCTGCTTTTAATTATTACTTTACTTTGTGGGATTTTACCTGAGAGTGGCATGATGGGTTGCATTTGTCGTGAGCTAAAAACAAAAGTCCCATCATAGAGTAGTTGTTGAGTTCATCAACATCATTTATATTGTGCTAAATGATTTAATAAAGAGTACGAGTGATGAAAATAACGACTATCCCTACACAGCCATTTAATGATCAAAAACCTGGTACTTCTGGCTTACGTAAAAAAGTAAAAGTATTTCAGCAGCCACATTATTTAGAAAATTTTGTACAAAGTTTTTTTGATACGCTGACCGTATCAGCCGCCGCTACATTGGTGGTTGGTGGTGATGGGCGGTATTATAATCGTCAAGCGATTCAAACCCTTATTCAAATGGCGGCAGCTAACGGTTTTGTGCGGGTTATTGTGGGGCAGGCGGGTATTTTATCTACGCCTGCGGCTTCACATATTATTCGCAAATATCAAACATTTGGTGGCATGGTGCTTTCTGCAAGCCATAACCAAGGTGGTATTAATGGTGATTTCGGTATTAAATATAACATTGGCAATGGTGGTCCAGCGCCAGAAAAAGTCACCGATGAAGTGTTTGCGAAAAGCAAAGTCATTACACAGTATAAAATTGCCGATTTGCCTGTGGTCAATATTGATATTTTAGGTGAGGTAGTTTTTGCAGGCGTGGATGCAGGTGAAACCTTCACAGTGCAAGTGATTGATGCGGTACAAGATTACGCTGATTTAATGCAAAGCCTGTTTGACTTTTCAGCCATTAAGCAATTGCTAGTCAGTGGTTTTGAAATGAAATTTGACGCCATGCATGCGGTAACAGGGCCTTATGCCAAAGAGATTTTAGTGCATCGGTTGGGCGCACCCATTGATTGTTTAATGAATTGCGAGCCATCCGAAGATTTTGGCGGTGGTCACCCAGACCCTAATTTAACCTATGCTGAGGATTTAGTAAAAATCATGTTTGCAGGTGAAAACGCGCTTGATTTTGGCGCGGCCTCAGACGGTGATGGTGACCGTAATATGATTTTAGGTCAAAACTTCTTTGTAACGCCTTCGGATAGTTTGGCGGTATTGGCAGCCAATGCCACGCTGGTGCCAGCTTACGCAAGTGGTATTGCAGGCGTAGCGCGCTCTATGCCCACCAGTGGTGCGGTAGATAGAGTGGCAGCCAAACTTAATATCCCCTGTTATGAAACGCCAACAGGGTGGAAATTTTTCGGCAACCTGATGGATGCAGGCAAGGTGACGCTATGTGGCGAAGAAAGCTTTGGCACTAGCTCCAGCCATGTGCGGGAGAAGGATGGCCTTTGGGCTGTATTGTTCTGGTTGAATATTATTGCGGTTAAAAAAATAGGCGTAGAAGCAATTTTAAAAGCACATTGGCTTGAATTTGGGCGTAATGTGTATTCGCGCCATGATTATGAGTCAATTCCGACCGATGCGGCTAATGGCGTGATAACGCATATCAAATCGCAGTTTACTAGTTTGCCGAATCAAAGCTTTGGCAGTTACACCGTTAAAGTTTGTGATGATTTTAGCTACCATGATTCGATTGATGGCTCGGTAAGCAATAATCAAGGGATTCGTATTTTATTTACTGATGGTTCGCGTATCGTATTCAGGCTTTCTGGCACTGGCACAGAGGGGGCGACTTTGCGTATTTATTTGGAGGCGTTTGAGCCTGATAGCGCGAAACATCACTTGGACGCGCAAGTGGCATTAGCTGAAATGATACAAATTGCCTTGCAGATTTCGCAATTGGTAGAGCGCACAGGGCGCGTTACGCCTACGGTGATTACTTAATTTTCAATTTGTTTGATGGTCATTTCGCCCTTATAAAGCCGCACATCCATCCGACCCAAAAACGACATGCCAAGTAATACGTCTCCATCTAATCCCGGAGCAATCATGGCGGCAACATTGTTGGCACTAACGCCGCCTACTTTCACTGTCTCTAAGCGCACCATATAACCGATGCTATCGCCATTGGCGGTGTTGGTGCGTATGGCATTGATGCTTTTTAACTTGAGTTTGTCTGCAACGTTTTGCGATATAGCGACACCAGTTGCGCCCGTATCTACTAACACGTTGACTTTTTGGCCGTTAATCAAGGCTTCGCTACGGTAGTGGCCATCCAAACCCCGTTTTAATACAACAGCACTACCATCGCCTAAACGGTTTAGTTTGTTGGGGTTTTGGATGTTGTCAGCCAGATAGTAAATGAGTCCAGCCAGTGCAATCCAAACCATGATGGCGAAAAAAGTGTTTTTAGGCATGGCTAATATCTTCAGGATGAATTCCCAGCTACTTGCAACGGGATGCTTTATTCCGCTTCATTTATCCAAGCGAGTTGTATCGCCTCTAAAATTCGCTCACCGCATTTTTCTGGGGTGTCGTCAAAGCCTTCTAAATCCATTACCCACTGCATTAAATCGGTAAAGCGGATGGATTTTGGATCAATATCTGAGTGTTTATCATATAGTGCTTCAGCGATAGCTTGGCTGTCGGTCCATTTCATATTGAGTGTGCCCTTATTTTTGAAGGATTTTATTATAGCCTTGTAGATTAATAAGTACCAAAAAATTGAAAACAGATTGAAGTTGATTGCTTTGAAGTGTTGAGCAAAAAAAACCCGCAACGCTTTGTTAAGTGAGTGCGGGCAAGGGGAGCACTATTGGAGATATATGCTAAGAAGCTAATATGCAAATTTTATGCCAATTAAATAATTCATATTATTCAATTGGTTGGTGTTTGTTAGTACATAATTCTGCTTGCAAATCAACCGAGTTGGTTGTTTTCAGCCACCAATTTGCGCTTGGTGTTTGGCAGTAATGTGTTGTGTGTGTCAAAACATATTGGCAATACAACCCTTTAATGTTGCTGACTTGGCATGTTAAAATGCCAGTAACTTCTTTTTATTCAAATATCTGGAAAATTTACCACCATGTCACAAGCACCATCGAATCAGGCACCTTTTAACTACGCAAATACCTTAAACCAAGCCGACCCGGCGTTATGGGGCATGATAGAACAAGAGGTGGTGCGTCAGCATGAGCATATTGAATTGATTGCCTCTGAAAACTACACCAGCCCAGCGGTCATGCAGGCTCAGGGCTCCCAACTTACTAACAAGTATGCAGAGGGTTATCCTGGTAAGCGTTTTTACGGTGGCTGTGAGTTTGTGGATCAAGTGGAGCAGTTGGCTATTGATCGTTTAAAAGCGTTGTATGGCGCAGAATATGCCAATGTGCAACCGCACTCTGGTTCGCAGGCGAATCAAGCCGTTTATTTTTCAATTTTAAAACCCGGCGATACTGTAATGGGGATGAACCTTGGCCATGGCGGACATTTAACGCACGGCTCTCCAGCTAACCTTTCAGGTAAGTTATTCAATATCGTGCCTTATGGTCTGAATGACAAAGAGGAAATCGATTACGATGAAATGGAGCGTATTGCGGTTGAGTGTAAACCTAAGCTGCTGATTGGCGGCGCCAGTGCTTATGCGTTACGTTTTGACTGGGCGCGCATGGCGGAAATCGCGAAAAAAGTAGGCGCATACTTTATGGTGGACATGGCGCATTACTCAGGTTTGATTGCTGCGGGCGTTTATCCAAACCCAGTGCCACATGCGGATTTTGTAACATCAACTACGCATAAAACTTTGCGTGGCCCACGTGGCGGTATTATTTTGGCCAAGGCTGAGTTTGAGAAATCAATCAATTCAAATGTGTTTCCAAGCCTGCAAGGTGGCCCATTGATGCATGTAATCGCTGCAAAAGCGACTGCGTTTTTAGAGGCGTCACAACCATCGTTTAAAACCTATCAGGCACAAGTGATTAAAAATGCACAGGCAATGGCTGAAACATTGACTGCTCGTGGTTTACGTATTATTTCTGGCCGTACTGAATCACACATGTTTTTGGTGGATTTACGTCCTAAAGGGTTAACTGGTAAAGCGGCAGATGCGGCGCTTGGTTTGGCGCATATCACGGTCAATAAAAACTCAATCCCGAATGATCCTGAGAGCCCGTTTGTGACTTCAGGTATTCGTATCGGTGCGCCGGCTATCACGACACGCGGCTTTAAAGAAGAGGAAGCAAAGTTGGTTGCGAATCTGATTGCCGATGTGCTGGATAATCCAGCCGATGAGGCGGTGATTGCAGCAACTAAGGCTAAAGTACATGCGTTGACGGCGCGCTT
>JAURWJ010000061.1 GCA_030655015.1 Methylotenera sp.
TTTTTCTTTTGCGGCATAATCGATGAGCCGGTACAAAAGCGGTCTGCAATATCAATAAATGCAAAACGCGGCGAGCTCCACAAAATAAGCTCTTCAGACAATCTAGATAAATGCGTCATCACCAACGAGGCGGCAAAAGTAAATTCAATGGCAAAATCACGGTCGGATACGGCATCGAGTGAGTTTTCACACACGCCATCGAAACCTAATTTTTTTGCCACCAATTCACGATCAATCGGATAACTAGTGCCGGCCAAAGCCGCTGCGCCTAGCGGCAGTTTATTCATGCGCTTTTTACAATCCTGAAAACGCTCAACATCACGTTTAAGCATTTCAACATACGCCATTAAGTGATGGCCAAACGTCACCGGTTGCGCCACCTGCAAGTGCGTAAATCCTGGCATGACGGTATCAAAATGTGCCTCAGCCAAATCTAGCAAACTTGCCTGTAAGTTGCCTAAACCTGAAACAACGTAATCTGTAGTGGCACGCAACCATAACCTAACATCGGTTGTCACTTGGTCGTTACGGCTTCTGCCGGTATGTAAGCGCTTACCTGCATCACCGATTTTGTCGGTTAAGCGTTTTTCAATGTTGAGATGCACGTCTTCTAAATCCAGTAACCATTCAAACTGGCCCGCTTCAATTTCTTGCAGAATTTCAGCCAAGCCTAGTTCAATAGATTTTACGTCATCCAAACTGATGATTTTTTGCGCACCCAGCATTTGCGCATGCGCAATTGAGCCTTGAATATCATAGGTTGCCAAGCGATAATCAAACCCCACCGAATCCGTGTATTTTTTAACCAGTTCAGCCACCGGTTCGTTAAAACGCCCCGACCAGCTGGACTCTTTTTTATTGAGCGCGCTTATTTTTTGTGTCAATTTATATGCCTATCAGTTTTAACTTTGTGTTAATTGAGATTGTTATGCTTTTGTTTTAGTTAAATATAAAAAATTGCTTAATAACAAACTACTTACATGCGTTAGTATAATGCAAAACATCGTTTTTTAAGACAATGTCACCTAATCAAGGTAGCCAAATCCACTAGAACATGACCATGAGAAACGCCAGCCGCTTACCCAATATGCGCAACTTAGGCATTGCGCTCCGTATATTAGTCATCGTCAACACGGCGTTGGCGTTGGCGGCTTTTGTGCTAAGCCTTGGCCTCACTGATTTTATGCAAAAAATTGCAAGCATTTCCACGCTGGCACAACCCATACTTCTCATCAGCCTTTTTTTGTTATATGCCTGCTATCCATTGCTGTCTAAGCGCTCTTATCGGCAAGGCATTATTGCCACCCTTGCCGTCATATTATTAAGTGCAACTGGGGTTTATAGTTTTTTTGCTCAGTTCTGGATTTTTAATGACTTGCCGTCCTTATCACGCACCCTTTTTAATACCTTGTTAATCAGCGCAATTACTTTATATTATTTTAATTTGCACCATCGTGCGTACTCGCCAGCGGTGTCCGAAGCAAGATTACAAGCCCTGCAAGCACGTATTCGTCCGCACTTTTTATTTAATAGCTTAAATGCAGTGCTATCGCTCATTCGCAGCCAACCTAAACAAGCTGAAACCGCGCTTGAAGACATGGCTGATTTATTTCGCGTGTTAATGGCTGACAATCGCGATTTAGTACCGCTGGCGCAAGAAATAGCTTTATGTCGGCAATATTTAGCCTTGGAGAAATTACGTCTGGATGAACGCCTCATCATTCAATGGCAGATTGATGACATGCCACCTGACGCCATGATTCCGCCACTGGTGTTACAACCGCTGCTTGAAAATGCGGTGTATCACGGCATTGAACCACTCGCCAAAGGCGGCATCATTACCATTCAAATTTACACCAAACAAAATAATGAAGTCCATTTAGTGCTAAAAAATCCCTACAGCGCACAACGTGATCATCATCAAGGTAACAAAATGGCGCTTAACAACATCAAAGAGCGGCTAACTTTGCACTTTGATCTTGAAGCTTCATTAAAAAGTAAGTTATCCAACGGCGAATATAGCGTTCACATTACGCTACCGTATCACAGGCACAGCAGCTCATGACCAACAACGCGAGGCTCAATATTTTAATTGTTGATGACGAAACGCCGGCACGCACGCGTCTGCGTGAGTTATTAGCCGACATTGGCAATGTTAACGTAGTGACGGATGCTAAAAACGGCAAAGAGGCACTTAACCTTGTTAACCAAATGCAATCAGATCAAGTGCAAGTAGATATTGTGTTGCTGGATATTCGTATGCCTGAAATGGATGGCATTGAGGTGGCGGGCCACCTGCAAAAACTGCCTGAGCCACCCGCGATTATTTTCACCACGGCGTTCGATAGCTACGCCATGCAAGCCTTTGACATACACGCAGTCGATTATTTATTAAAACCCATCCGTTTTGAGCGGCTACAAACGTCGTTACAAAAAGCACGCGCGCTGCTACCTGGCCAAATTGAGGCGCTCACGCCGCTTAACCCGCAAAGAACACATTTAAGCATTAGCGAACGTAGCCGCATTTTGCTCATACCCGTTGCCGATATTATTTATCTACGCGCAGAACTCAAGTACATCACAGTACGCACTGCCGAACGTGAGTACCTGTTAGAAGAATCACTCACGCGCTTGGAACAGGAGTTTAGTCGTGTGTTTATACGGCTACATCGCAATTGCCTAGTCGCAAGTGCTTGTATTTTAAGTTATGAAAAACGTCACGTAAAAAATGAAGGCAGCGAAAAACAATGGGTGGCAATACTCAAAAACGTGCCTGAAACCATTACCGTTAGTCGCCGCCAACAACATTTAATTCGTCAAAATAATCACTAGCCTCATTTTAGGCTATTTATTTTTTGATTCTATTCGCCTCTATTT
>JAURWJ010000064.1 GCA_030655015.1 Methylotenera sp.
ATAAAAACATCAACCCAACAATTGCAAAAATAAGAATATTTTTTATATTTTTCATCATTATTCCTTATCGACTTTCTCTGTCACGACTACGGAAAGCATCGCGTGTACGATCAGCAGCAGCTAACGCTTCAGCTGCAGCAGCTGCGCCAACCTGCGGATTTAGCGACTGCATGGATTGTGACTGCTGAACCGTATCACCACCACTGGCACTGATGAGCTTATCTAATGGCAAGTACAGCAAACTGTTGCCTGCTTTTTGATCCACAATCACCTTGCTAACACTCGACATAATCTGTTCTTGCGCATCTAAAAACAAACGTTGGCGCGTCACTTCAGGCGCGTTGTTATATTGCGCTAAAATTTGGTCAAAACGGCTGGTATTGCCTCGCGCTTCACTCTCAACTTTTAATTTATAACCAGCGGCTTCAGCTAGCAAACGTGAAGCCGTACCACGTGCTTTTGGAATCACATCATTCGCGTAGGCTTGACCTTCGTTAATTTGACGCTGATTATCTTGATTAGCACGGTTGACGTCTTCAAACGCCTCTTGCACTTGCTCAGGCGGTTGTGCACTTTGCAGCGATACACTGATAATTTTTACACCAGTCTTATAGCTATCCAAAATAACCTGCATACGCTCCGAAGTGTCTGCCAAGCCTTTTTGTAATAGATCATCTAATTTATTCTTACCCACGACTTCGCGAATCGCCGTTTCAGCTGCAGACATTACCGCAGTATCAGTTGAACGATTGTTAAATAAATAATATTTTGCATTATTCAGGTTGTACTGCACCGCAAACTGCAAATCAATAATGTTTTCATCTTCAGTCAACATCAACGCTTCACGCGGTTGCTTGGTTTTACTAGCACCACCTTCAGCACCGCTACGGTAACCAACTTCCAACCTGCGTACTTGCTCCATATTTACCACAGAAACAGATTCAACAGGGTAAGGCAAATGCCAACGCGGACCTGGCTCTGTGTTTTCATCCAGCACTTTACCAAAACGCTTCACCACACCAAGCGAACCTTGATCAACAATATAAAACCCAGATCCTAGCCAGATCAGCATTACAACAGCGAGTATAGGTAATATCGGTAAATTAACGGGGTTGGCTTGCGGTCGAACTGACTGTGGACCGGACTTGTTTCCACCGCCTTTACCAAACAAGGTATTGATCTTACGGCTTAAATCGCGCATAACCTCGTCTAAATCTGGGGGACCTTCATTATTTTGTGCGCGCCATCCAGGAAAATAAATCATTCATTGCTCCAAAACTAAAACTGATATTCATTAAATACACTAGCTAACCAAAAAAAGGTTATCAGCGACAAATACTCACCAATAAATACAGATAAACTGTATTTTCATGGTTTTTTTATTGACTCAACACTACATTTGTATTGCACCCAATGATACTGATTGCCACCTTACAAATAAGCATGTTCTTCTGTTCGTTGTTTCTGTATATATTGGTAATGTTCCGCCATGGCTTGCCTTAGCAAATCCATACCTTCACCGGTTTTAGCAGACACATGCAGGGTTGCAATTCTACCATATTCATCGCGCGTCACGGACGGCTCCAAACCCATTCGATCAATTTGGTTAAGCACTAAAATCTGCGGCACCTTAGCAGCGCCAATCTCCAGCAGCACTTTGTTTACCTGTGCAATCTGCTCATCACGGTTGGTACTAGCAGTATCTACAATATGCAGCAACAGGTCTGCTTGTACTGATTCTTCCAGCGTTGCACCAAACGCTTCAACTAAAGCGTGCGGCAAATGCTTAATAAAACCAACGGTATCTGACAGCACAACCGCCCCACAACCTTCAATAAAAATCTTGTGTGTTGTCGTATCCAAGGTAGCAAATAATTGATCCGCCACATAAATGTCAGCTTTAGTCAGGCGATTAAAAACCGTTGATTTTCCTGCGTTGGTATAACCTACCAAAGATACCGTCATCACATTGGAGCGTTTACGCGCCCTACGTTGCATGCCACGCTGCGCCTTGAGCTTAATGAGCTTTTCACGCAATTGCTTAACACGCACGCGCAACATGCGACGATCAAGCTCCAGTTGCGACTCACCAGGACCACCGCGTACGCCGATACCGCCTTTTTGACGTTCCAAGTGCGTCCAACCTCGTACTAAGCGCGTTGACAAATGCTCCAACTGCGCGAGCTCAACTTGTAACTTACCTTCATGGCTTTGCGCACGCTGGCTGAATATATCAAGGATTAAGCCGGTTCTATCCACCACGCGCGCTTGTAACAACCGCTCTAAATTGCGTTGTTGCGACGGAGACAGGTCATGATTAAATACCGCAATATTAGCCTCAGAAGCATGCATCATTTGTGATAATTCATCGGCCTTACCACTACCGATAAAAAATTTGGCATCCGGTGTAGCGCGCTTGCCTTCAACCGTGCCACGTATCGCCAAACCAGCGCTAATACTCAACTGACGAAGTTCATGCAAACTTTCTTCGTAATCAGTATCACCAAAATCAAGGCTAACCATAATGGCAGCATCGCCACCACTTGGTCTCTCAAACAAATCTTTCAATGCTTATTCATCGCCTTCTTGGTCAGGTATATTTACCATACGTGCTGGAACAATGGTTGAAATCGCATGTTTATAAACCATTTGAGTGACAGTATTTTTAAGCAAGATAACGTACTGATCAAATGAATCCACTTGACCTTGTAACTTAATGCCATTAACGAGATAGATAGATACAGCGACATGTTCTTTACGTAAAGCGTTAAGAAATGGGTCTTGTAACATTTGCCCTTTGTGATTCATGATGTCTCCTATTGTTTGGAGTTATATAAAATTTACAGCAACTACTTTGCTAATACTACTCTCGTTCTGATTTAGAACAATCGAATTCGTTCCATTTCAACCACTATTTAATTGTTAGTTAATGGTTAGCAATTCTTGCCAACACCTCTTCTCGACCCAACAGTACCATCACTTGGTCAATACTTGGAGACTGGGCGATACCCGTCAGCATCACGCGCAACGGCATCGCTACTTTAGGAAACTTCAGCTGATACTGCGTCACCACCTCATTAATCGCATGATGAATCGCCTCTGCCTGCCAATCAACCACTTTTAACAAGCCTGCTAATGTTGCGATAACTGGTTTAATTTCCGCTGTTAAATGCTTTTCAGCTGCTGCTTGTTCTATTACTGGTTTTTGATAGAAGTAAGCAATACTTGCTGCAAGTTCATTCAACGTATTCACGCGCTCTTTATATAAGTCGATCACCGCAGGCAAGCTAGGTGTTTCGATCACATTCACGTTTAATCTAGCAAGGCGTTTGATAATATCAACCACAAGGGATTCACCACTAGCTTGCTTAATTTAATGATTATTTAACCAGTTGAGTTTTTCAGTATTAAATTGCGCAGCTGACGATGTAATGTGATCGAGGTCAAACCACTCACAGAATTGTTGCATGCTAAAAACTTCATCATCGCCATGGCTCCAACCTAAACGGGCTAAATAATTCAGCACAGCCTCAGGCAAATAGCCATCTTCATCATATTGCATCACACTCACAGCACCATGCCGTTTAGATAATTTTTGCCCATCACCACCTAAAATCATCGATAAGTGCGCATATTGCGGAATCGCAGCGCCTAGCGCTTTGAGCATGTTAATTTGACGTGGCGTGTTATTCACGTGATCATCGCCGCGAATGACCTGCGTAATACCCATTTCCCAATCATCAACCACCACACAAAAGTTATAAGTGGGTGTGCCATCAGCACGAGCAATAATCAAATCATCCAACTCGCTATTGGCTATTTCAATACGACCTTTAACCAGATCGTCCCAAGCCACAATGCCATCTTGTGGATTTTTGAAACGTATAACGGGTGAAATATCAGTTGGGATAGCAGGCAACACTTTACCTATTTCTGGACGCCATTTTCCATCATAACGTGGCTTTTGTTTATCAGCCATTTGCTGCTCACGCAACGCATCTAGCTCTTCTTTACTGCGATAGCAATAATAGGCAGTGCCTGCATCTAACATGGTTTGAATCACTTGTTTATAGCGATCCATACGCTGCATTTGATAAAACGGACCTTCATCGTAATCCAAGCCCAGCCATTGCATACCATCTAATATAGCCTGCACTGCCTCTGGCGTGCTACGCGCAACATCAGTATCTTCAATACGTAAAATAAAAGCACCGCCATGTTTTTTGGCATAAGCCCATGAAAACAATGCGGTGCGCGCGCCACCAATATGGAGAAAACCAGTAGGACTTGGGGCAAAACGGGTACGAACAATCATATTTAATATCAATTAACGGTAACGGCGCTATTTTAGCACGCCCTAATGTTTAGCTATAAAGCAATCATATTTATTGTAGTGGCTTCACCATCAACCTCAAAAAAACTCTGCAAACACAGCTAATGCAACAATATTGAGCCTTACGCCCTATTTTTCAGAGCACCCTTATTTAGTAAAGATGTCAGTTTGAAATCGACAGTATTGCCAACTAAACCCTAAAAGATTGTCGCATGTTGATAAAAGCTTTATTTAACCCAAGCTAAAATCCGAGACTATCCAACAAGTCGTCCACTTGCTCCTGACTTGCGACCACATCCGCAACAGTTGGGTCAATTTGCGGTCCATTCATGAGAAAAGCAGCATCGTTGCTTTCTACCTTACTGGCCTCACCCTCTTTTTTAGACTTAGCTGGAGAAAAGTCCACTAGCACTTGCACCAATTGCTTTTCAAGGTCTTGCGCTAACCCGGTGATTTTTTTAATCACTTGACCAGTTAAATCCTGAAAATCCTGCGCCATCATAATATCCATTAAGAGCGCTTTGGTTTCTGCGGTGTGTTTTCCTGTCATGGTTAAAAATGCCAAGGTTTCATCTGCAGCCAGATTATATTCACTTTTCAATGACGGCTCGGCTAGCACTTCTTTCCAACGCTGCTCCAGCACAACTGCACCTGATGCCAACTCATCTTGCAATGGCATTGCAGCATCCGTCGCATTAAGTACACGGTCAGCGGCTTGCTCCGTCATGCGGGCCACGTAAGCTAATCGGTCACGCGCATCAGGCATGTCTTGCGCAACCTGCTCTAAAATTTTATCCAACCCTAAACCCTGCAAACTATCATGCAGCATCCTTGTGACATGTCCAACACGGCTAAGCATTTCATCATTAGGTGTCAACGCTTGCATAAGCCCAACTTGTGGCGCTAGCTGCTGTACAGTTTCGTTTGTCATTTTACGCACCTGCTTTCTCAAGCTTCTCAAAAATCTTGGATAATTTTTCATCTAAGGTAGCGGCTGTAAATGGCTTAACAACATACCCATTGGCACCGGCTTGGGCAGCTGCGATAATATTTTCTTTTTTAGCTTCTGCCGTTACCATTAGTACAGGAATTTTAGCCAACTCAGCATCCGCTCGTATGTTTTGCAATAAAGTCAAACCATCCATATTAGGCATGTTCCAATCAGAAACCACAAATTCAAAACCACCGCCTTTAAGCTTATTTAGCGCAATGACGCCATCCTCAGCCTCATCAACATTGGTATAGCCCAGCTCTTTGAGTAGGTTGCGAACAATTCTACGCATGGTAGAAAAATCATCCACTACCAGAAATTTAGTATTTGGGTTTGCCATGCTTTACTCCATTAACAATAGTCATTATTAGTATTCCATATTCTGCTTAATATTACACACGCATCGCGCGTGCGGTATTTGCCATTAAGTAATTTAGCACCAGTTTAGGCAAATCATTCAAATGTGCAATTTCATCTACGCCACCATGCGCTACTGCCTCTTTTGGCATACCATACACCACACAGCTTTCTTCATTTTGCGCAAAGTTATATGCCCCGGCTTGCTTCATGAGCGCCATGCCTGCCGCACCATCTTTACCCATCCCCGTTAAAATTACGCCGATGGCATTTCTACCTGCGAATGCTGCCGCAGACTCAAACAGCACATCAACAGAGGGTTTATGGCGACTCACTGGCGCAGCATCACTCAATTGCGTGACATAATTCGCACCGCTTCTGGCAAGCAACAGGTGTTGATCACCTGGTGCAATATACGCGTGCCCTGGCAATATACGCTCCCCGCCCTGCGCCTCTTGCACCGAAATTTGGCAAAGTGAATTTAAGCGGTTCGCAAATGACCGAGTAAAGCCCGCAGGCATATGTTGCGTAATCAAAATACCTGGGCAATCTGAAGGCATTTGCAGCAAAAATGCTTTAATCGCTTCGGTGCCTCCCGTTGATGCGCCAATGATCAATAGTTTTTCACTACTAATGAGTGGGTTGCGTAACTGCACAGGCGCAGACGTAGCCGCTTGTGCAGCTGATGGACGAGGCAATGATGCAATTTTAGCTTGTGACGCAACGCGAATCTTATCGGTAATAATATCCGTATATTCACGCATGCCTTCTGTAATCGACATTTTTGGTTTAGTCACAAAATCTATTGCACCCAACTCTAGCGCGCGCATCGTAATTTCTGAGCCACGTTCAGTCAGCGTCGACACCATGACGACCGGCATCGGTCTGAGGCGCATTAGCTTCTCTAAAAAATCCAAACCATCCATCTTTGGCATTTCAACATCCAAAGTGAGTACATCAGGATTTAAATGCTTGATCATTTCGCGTGCAACCAGCGGATCAGGCGCCGCTCCCACCACTTGCATATCACTTTGACTGTTGATTATTTCAGTCAACAAGCTACGAATTAATGCGGAGTCATCAATCACTAGTACTTTTATTTTCATTTAAACATTTCTCACGTTTAGTTTAGCGTGCTATTTCATTAACATTCTAATAACAACTACTCATGTAGGAGCGATTTTTAAATCGCGAAAGCAATGTGACTCATTGTCACTAAAATATTCGCGATTAAAAAAATCGCTCCTACAAAAAATTAGAACAAATCAATTTCACCACCCACATTGCTACTCTTAAGCTTACTTGCATAAGCCTCTTCACGTTTTACCAAGGTGTCGTTATGCATTTGCTTCAACTTTTTAACCAACACCCTACCTGTTTTTGGAAAGTAATAGACTTTTCTCGGGTAAATATCCAGCAGGTCTTCGCCTGTGACACGAATACGCTCATCTTTAAGAAATTTACGCACAAACACCGCATTACGGTCACCGACATTGGTTGTAGTAAAGCTTTTTAACACATTGCCACCACCAAAAATCTTGGCTTCTAAATTCTCGCGGCGGGCGCCATTACGTAGCAATTGGTTAATTAAAACCTCCATTGCATAAGTACCATAGCGCATAGATTCTGAAACTGGGCTATCTTTATCGGCAGTTGCGCTGTCCGGTAGCATAAAATGATTCATACCACCAATGCCTGTGATATTGTCGCGAATGCACGCAGATACGCAAGAACCTAACACGGTCACAATCAACATATCTTGATCAGTGTAATAGTACTCACCTGGGGATATTTTTGCTGCCTCACAATCAAACGTGCGATCAAAATACAGCGTTGTAGAAATTTCTTCTTCCAACATACTCATAAAACGCTCTCACTAAAAAGGCTACTACTACGCTTAACACTTTTGCCGTCACTTAAATCGTAAACGGTCTTACCACGCAAATGAAACGCATCGGACACATAAAGAAAGTTTTCTGAATGGCCGGCAAATAGTAATGCATGGGGCTTCATCAACGGAACAAAGCGGCTCAAGATTTTTGATTGCGTGGGCTTATCAAAGTAAATCATCACATTTCTACAAAAAATCGCATCAAAAGACTCTTTCAATGGCCATGACTCATCCAGCAAATTAAGCTGATGAAAAGTGATCAGGCTTTTTAATTCATTACGCACGCGTACCGAACCCTCATGCGCGCCAGCACCTTTTTGAAAAAAATGTTTACGTCGCGCCTCAGATAACTTACTCACACGCTCGTATGGATAAACCCCTCGTGAAGCCGTTGTTAATACATTGGTGTCAATATCGGTTGCTATAATTTCAACTGGTGGATTTATGGTGCCAAATGCCTCACAAGCGGTCATAGCAATGGTGTAAGGCTCTTCGCCAGTCGAGGCTGCAGAGCACCAGATACGAATTGGTTTTTTTAACGTCACAAGGTGCTCGGCTAAAATAGGAAAATGATGTTCTTCACGAAAAAAAGACGTCAAATTAGTCGTTAGCGCATTGGTAAAGGCCTCCCATTCATCTGCATCATTTTCACTTTCAAGGTGAGCAAGATACTCTTTAAACGAGCTATAACCCAAACTGCGTAACCTGCGTCCAACCCGGCTATACACCATGTCAGATTTAGCTTCTGACAGAGAAATTCCTGCATGCTGATAAATAAGCTTACGTATTTTGGCAAAATCCTGAGCTGTGAAATTAAACTCTCGGCTTTCATCTTGCTGTTCATTTTTTGCCATTATTGATTCACCATATAGTTTGCAACTTTAGACTTTTACATAAAAGTCTTTTAAAACTTAAACCCATTTCCAACTTAAAACTTAAGTAATTCGGCATTCCCGCTTATCCTGAAAGCCCATTAAAAAAACCTATCGGTTGGCTAAGGATTAGCGTGAATGGCGAATTGATGAGGTTTTTATGCTAAATAACGCATAAATTGCCTCAAATCAATCTCTCAATTAATTACTTATCAGTTGCTCTTCTTTTTTCCGGATGTGCCGCGAAAGGGTGTGCAGATTCTTTGTAAACCTTAAGTAAATCAGCTGCTTTTGGTTCACGTGCAATTGCACTTTTAATCGCTTGTTTAGTGGCTCGATAATTCCAGTCTTGAATACGATCATCCATATCTGCAGATTGGTCAATAAACACACCCACACAGATAAAAACGTCATCCGCTTCTTCTACTGGAATCGTGCCATCAGCTACGCAATCCATCACCGCCATGGCAATACCACGTTGTGCTGGGCCAAACATTTGCACTGACTGCTTAGTGTTTCTTAGCGTAACCTTGTTAAACATCACTGTATTTGGTTTAACCATCATGTTAGGAGCAACAATCGCAAGCAATCCATTCACACCTTCTTTTTGGTCTGTCAAAGTACGGCAAAATGCATCTTCTGCAGCGCTACCGCGTGGGCCCATAATCAGGTCAATATGTGCAACATTTTTAAGGTCTAGCTCATTACTATCTGGACGATTTTCAATTACTAACGCCTCACCAATTAAAACACGATCAATTACAGCCATTTCATTCTCCTAATTTTCTTAATAAATTTCAAAAAACCACTTAAACATTCAGCATCGCGCACATATTGCTACGCTTAGCCCACTACCACACCTACCAAAGGATCATTTGATTCACACAGTACACTTAATCAAAATACCCCTTTATAGCTTTATACGATGCTGCTTTTAACGCAATATCACGCTAAAAATCAACTTATTTTAACAACAACATTCTAGACCGATTTTGACTCCGACCATCCTCTATACTAAACACACTCACGGCATTCATCAACTCTTCTGCCTGATCCATCATAGATTCAGCAGCAGCGGCAGCCTCTTCAACTAAAGCCGTATTTTGCTGTGTCACATCATCCATTTTAATGATTGCATCATTGATTTGTGCAATGCCGGCGCTTTGTTCAGTTGACGCTGCCGCAATTTCACCAATAATATCTGACACCCGTTTTACCGAGCTTACAATTTCCTGCATGGTTTCACCAGCTGCCTCTACCTGCTTAGTACCTTCGGCCGTTTTAGTGGCCGAGTCGTGAATTAACTCTTTAATTTCTTTCGCAGCCCCGGCTGATCGTTGCGCTAGATTACGCACCTCACCTGCCACCACAGCAAAGCCTCGGCCTTGCTCTCCTGCACGGGCAGCTTCAACCGCAGCATTAAGCGCTAAGATGTTAGTTTGGAAAGCAATACCGTCGATCACTGAGATAATATCTTCAATTTTTTTGGCGCTGGCATTGATGTCTGCCATCGTACTTACCACCTCTGATACTGCCACACCACCTTTCACTGCCACACCAGAAGCTGTAATTGCAAGTTGATTAGCTTGTTTAGCATTATCCGCATTTTGTTTCACGGTCGATGAAAGTTGATCCATGCTCGATGCAGTTTTTTCCAGGTTTGCGGCCTGGTCTTCGGTACGACGGGATAAATCCGAATTACCTTGTGCAATTTCTTTAGCGGCCGTATTGATCGCTTCCGCAGATTGTTTAACCGTCAAAATCGGTTTCACAATCATCTCTAGCGTTTCATTCATGCCATCAACAATTTTACGGTAATCTCCTTGATGCCTATCAGCATCAGCGCGCACTGAAATACGGCCATCACGCGCTGCATCTGCCAGCATTTCAGCATCCTCATTTAAAGCTTTCAGGTTGGCACGGACCTGTTCAATGGCCTCATTTACAAAAGCCTTTTTACCTGGGAATTTCTCAAGCGGCGCATCAAAGTCACCTTCACCAAATGCTTTAACACAGGCTAGTGCTTTTTCCGTCAACTCCATCTGGCCAGCGACAATGGTATTAACCGCGCTAATTAATTCACTAAAGCCGCCTTTAAACAAATGAGCATGTAATGACATGTCAATATTCCCTTGCGCATGTTCATTGGTTACCCATTTTACTGAATCCACAGCACCTTTTAATTTACCTTTTAATCGATCAAGGTTTTTGTTGATTTCAGCTTTTTTGCCAGCATACTGTTTGATTTGCACCTCAAAATCACCGTCACCCAATGCTTTCATCAGCTGTGTGACTTCTTCTTTTTCTTGCACGTGCGCACCCACCATCTCGTTCACACCTCTTGCCATTTCCGCATAGGCACCAGTGAATTTTGAGGTATCGATCGTGGCATCAATTTCACCTAAGTCATGTTGCTCTGACATCGTTTGCATATCAGTAATAAAAGTTTTGATATTGGTGCGTAACAGCTCAACACCTTCATTAATAAAAGCACGCTGACCAGGAAATCGCTCTAATGGTGCCTCAAAATTACCCTTTGAGAACTCAGCAATACAAGCAGTAACTTTACGCATGACATCCGCTTGGTTGGCAGCCATTTCATTCACGTTTTCCGCCATCACTTTATAACTGCCATGAAACTGATTAGCGCGAATTACCGCACCAATATTACCGGCTTTATTCTCGGCTGACATGTTACTTTGCTCATCAATCACAGCTTTAAGCGTTTGCTGCATATTATGCATTGAGGCTATTAAACTTGTCGTATCGCCATTTTTGATTTCAATCAAACTATTTAAATTACCATTCGCAATATCATTGGCAATTCTTGCCACCTCATCAGGCTCACCACCCAATTGCCTGCGTAAATTACGCGTAATCATCATACCTAACAACACGATAGCGACCACAATCAACACGCTAATGATAATTGAAATTCTTTTTGCGCTTTGTTCGAGAGCAATCGCATGTTGAGCAAACTGCTTGCCAATCTCAACTTTATAACCCACGTGTGCAGCGATATTACCGTTTGCAATTTCGGCAGGGGTGCGAATATCAATATACAACGCATGCGCTAATTCTTTATTATTGTTACGCGATGCATCCAATATCGGCTCCATGTCACGGTAGTAGGCATTCAAGCCTGCAATATCAGCCTCTAATAATGCTTTTTCTTTTTCATCGACAATGTAAGTCTCGTATTCTTTAACCAACACGCCTAGCTCAG
Organism: Methylotenera sp.; assembly: GCA_030655015.1. Taxonomy (GTDB): domain Bacteria; phylum Pseudomonadota; class Gammaproteobacteria; order Burkholderiales; family Methylophilaceae; genus Methylotenera. The sequence continues at coordinate 11,671 of JAURWJ010000064.1, forward strand.
CCTGTAAGGCTCTCACGGCATCCTCGACTTTTGCAACCTGTTCAGCATCTTTAATCAAAGTGTGATTTGCCAATCGAATACGTAACGTATTAAATGTGTATCGAATTTTATCCAACTCGACAATGCTTGGCGCAATATTTGTATTTGAATAATTAGTTTCTGTAAAGACCTTTTCTATTTGACGTTGATTTAACGTCATCAATCCCAATAAGCCAATCACTGAAATCATGGTTAATAATAAAATTTTTCTTGCAATGGTCATTTTCATATTTAAACTCGCTTCATTTTCTAAAATACCTCAATTTAACCCCTGACTTCAACGCGTTAAAACTCTTCCCAATCGCCATCATCACTGCTGACTTGGTTTACTTTTTTTAATGCGCTTGGTTTACGGCCTTTAGTTACGGCTTCAATCTCGCTAATCGCATTGATAGTACGTTTAGAGGTTTTTGAAAAGTCACCGCCTAATAGGCGTTTTGCCGTGACTTGATCATGGTCTTGCACGCTACGCACAATGTGGCCTACGGCTTGATGGAACTCGGCGTGGGCGATTTTAAGCTCTTTAAACTCTGACGTATGGGCGTGTTTCTGTGCGCCGCCATAAATCCAGCCCCCCAGTGGACATTGGTCATCACGGCAAACTTTATCCACCTCTAAATGCTCTTTTGAGCGCCCTGCGATGTAATCCACTAAGCGGTTTTTCCATTTAATATGTGCTTGTTTGGCGTCTTCAAATGAAAAGGCTTGGCCGAGTTTTGGTGCCAAGGCGTGGCTAGCGAGCCTTGCCGGTGGTGTGACAGTTCTTAGGTTTCGGATCTGTGCTGCTGAGCCCCCGCTCAATTTAAACGCACTTACGGTGTCCATGAGGCCGACAGCTTGGTCAACTAGCGATTCCGCAGCAGCGGCCGCTTGTTCTACCAAGGCGGCATTCTGCTGGGTGACTTCGTCCATGCTGGTGATGGCGGTGTTGACTTGGCTGATGCCTTGACTTTGCTCTACCGAGGCGGCTGAGATTTCGCCCATGATGTC
>JAURWJ010000090.1 GCA_030655015.1 Methylotenera sp.
TGTATTGCACGTGGTAGCCAGATGGGTATATTTCTGGCAGCGCGTGCTTTAACCAAAGCCAATGATTATGTCGTGGTTGAAAGCTTAAGCTACCCGCCCGCTAGAGAAGCCTTTAGATCATGCGGCGCCAAAATTTTAACGGTAGGTCTTGATGATTACGGTATTGACATTAACGCCCTAGAAAAACTGTGTCAAAAACATGTTATTCGTGCAATTTACGTGACTCCACATCATCAGTTTCCTACCACCGTCATGATGACAGCCGAGCGTAGATTAAAGCTGCTAATACTGGCTGAGCAATATGATTTTACAATTATTGAAGATGACTATGATCATGAGTTTCACTTCTCACATCATCCGGTATTTCCGCTCGCCAGCACTGATCACCATGGTCGCGTAGTCTATGTTGGCTCGCTGTCAAAGGTGTTAGCTCCTGGCCTGCGCGTAGGTTATTTGGTAGCCTCCAAAGAATTTATTCAGCAGTGCGCAAATGAGGTCATGCTGATTGATCGGCAAGGCAACTCGATTACAGAGCAAGCCGTTGCCGAACTCATGGCATCTGGCGAGATTAAACGTCATATCCGGCGAACCTTTAAAATTTACAATGAGCGTAGAAATATATTAATGGCACTTATTCGCCATGAGTTAAGCGAGTATGTTAATTTTGATGAGCCTAATGGTGGCTTAGCCATTTGGTTGCGCTTAAATGACGGCATCGACATTGAGCGATTAGTCAAAAATGCCTTACATGAACAGGTGCGAATTTTACCCGCATCACTTTTTTCAGAATCTGCGCTCAATATTAATGCCATTAGACTAGGTTTTGGTAGTTTAAATTTAGAGGAGCTTAATGAAGGGGTTCAACGATTAAAGCGTGCGTTTATGGCATGAGTAATCTTGAAAAATTACCGCCCACGCACAACAGATTTTCAGGATAAATCACATCAATTTTTCATACATCCCTTTATAGCTCACGTAATTTTAGCGCTACAATACAGGCATGATTAAATTTGACCAAGTCACCAAACGCTACCCCGGTAGCGATGAAATTTTAAAAAACGTCAGCCTGCATATTGAGGCCGGCGAATTTGTATTTGTAACAGGTCATTCTGGTG
>JAURWJ010000068.1 GCA_030655015.1 Methylotenera sp.
GACATCACCCAAAAAGCCCTCATAGTCACCGCCACCGATGCAGCCCGCACCTACGATGGCACAAACTGGACAGGCGGCAACGGTGTAAGCTATAGCGGCTTTATTACAGGAGAAGACGCCACAGCATTAGGTGGCACACTCACCTATGGCGGCACCGCACAAGATAGCCGCAATGCAGGCACCTATACATTGAGCGCAAGCGGACTGACGGCTACCAACTACGCCATCACCTACGCAGCAGGCAGCTTGGTGACTAGCAAAAAAGCGGTGACGCTCACAGGCCTTGCGACTAGCAAGGTCTATGATGGTGGGTTGACTTACACCACCACAGCAGATGACCTCACCTCATTGAGCAGTCAATTGGGCGTCAGCGGCGACACCATCACCGCAGCCACCCAAGCCTACACAGACAGAAACGTAGGCACGGGTAAAACTGTCACCCTAAGTAGCGCCACCATTAGTGATGGCAACTCAGGTAATAACTACACCATTACTTACGCTAACGGTAGCAGTGGCGCGATTACCAAGCTTAATGTGACGGTTGCTGACATTACAGCCGCTAACAAGACTTATAGTGGTACGACGGCAGCGACGCTGTCAGCAGGCAGTGCCAGCATTACGGGTAAGGTGTCTGGAGATGCGTTGAATGTGGATGCTACTGGCCTCTCTGGCAGCTTTGACACTAAGAGCGTAGGTACTGGTAAGACCGTTAACTACACTGGTATTGCGCTTAGTGGTGCAGATGTTGGTAATTATAATTTAACCAGTAGCACTGGCACTACTACGGCAGACATTAGCAAGCTTGATGTGACGGTTGCTGATATCACCGCTTTGAATAAGACCTACGATAGAACAACAGACGCTACGATGTCTACCAGTAGTGCTAGCATTACTGGTAAGGTGGCTGGAGATGCGCTAAATGTAGATGCCACTGGCCTTTCTGGCACCTTTGACACCTGGAATGCTGGCAATGGAAAAACCGTTAGTTACACTGGCGTGGCGCTGAGCGGCGCGGACGCTGGTAACTATAATTTAACCAGTAGTACTGGCACCACAACCGCGAATATCACGCCAAGATCGTTGACAGTGAGTGGCATTACTGCGGCGAACAAAGACTATGATGGCACGACCAGTGTGGCGTTATCTGTGGGCACGGCGGCATTCAGCGGTGTCCTTGGCGCTGATGTGGTCACCATCACGCCTGATGTGATTGGCGGTAGCTTTGCCGACAAGAATGCAGGGACTAGCAAGGCGATTAACTTGACGGGTGTAACACTGAGTGGTACCGAAGCAAGTAACTACACGCTGGACAGTGTGGTTGGTGTTACGGCTGATATCGCGCCTGTGGCACTTCAAATCGCAGCTAATGACATGACCTATGCCTATAACGGTACCAATTTTAGTAATGGCAATGGCGTTACTTATACCGGGTTTGTCAACGGTGAAACATCTGGTGTGTTGGATGGTACCTTGGCCTATGACGGCACCTCACAAGGGGCTAAGAACGCTGGCAGTTATACGCTTTCTGCAAGTGGGCTCACAGCAAGCAACTACACGATTGAATACGTTGATGGCGCCCTGATCATCACGCCAAAAGCTTTAATGATGACAGGCGTGACAGCCACCGACAAGATTTATGATGGCAACACAAGTGCGACGGTAAGTGGCGGTACCTTGAATGGTCTGGTTGGCACTGAAACGCTCAATGTGACCAAGACAGGTATGTTTGATACGCCTGATGCTGGCACAGGTAAGACTGTGAGAGTGATGTTCGCCATGGCAGATGGCATAAATGGTGGGCTGGCATCGAACTACACGCTAGACGACACAACGACAACAGCGAGCATTACTTCGGAAGTAACCCTACCAACGAACCCGACGCCACCGCCAACGAACCCACCACCACCACCAGCGCCGCCGCCGCCGGGGCCAACCCCGCCAAGTGACCCTATTGATACGGGCACAGGTACTTCTCCTGGTACGCCTAGTGGTAATGACACCAATACAGATACTACTCCTGATGGTAATGACCCTAATACGGGTCTTATCCCTGGCGGTGATGACACCAATACAGGAACTACCCCTGACAGTAATAACCCTGACAGTAATAACCCTGACCCCGATACCAGCACCAGGAATAATCCTGATGGTAGTACGACAACTACCACAACAGCGCCAGATGGAACTGATACAGAGACGACGACGGCACCTGATGGAAAAACGACGACGACTGCTACTTCATCTGAGGGAGGTAAAACGACTGTTACGACTAATCCTGATGGTAGCACGACGGCCACTGGAACCGAGCCGGATGGAACGACGATAACATCGACCGTTTACCCAGATGGTACTACTTCTGTCAGCACGACTAATCCTGACGGTAGCACGACAACACAAGTGACTGCGCCAGATGGACGCTCTGAAACGACGACGACGAATACCGATGGTAGCTTGAAAATTACTTCAGTTGCACCAGATGGCACACTGTCGACGAGTGTGACCTATCCTGATGGCTCGACAACGACAACGACCATCTTGCCAGATAATACGGTCAATACGAATACCGTTAATAAAGATGGTAGTAGTGAAAAAGTCACCGTCGGCACCGATGGAGGTATGACGAAATCAATCATGAATGTTGGCGGCGCGGTTGAGATGACAACGACTAACGCTGATGGCAGTACTGTCAAGGTTACGATTTCTAGCGACGGTACAATGGTTAAGACAACGACTGGTACCGATGGGACGGTAACAAGGCGCAGTGAGAAGGTGAACGTTTCTGGAATGCCAGTTGAAACCATTGGTCTGCAATTGCCAGTCGCTCAGCTTACGAAAGGTTTCATCTTGCTGGAAGCGATCTGGCAACAGCAGCATTCTGAGATGGCGGTGGTGCTGTCTGTAACAGGGGCTGGCGGAAAATCATTACCAACGACAGTGCATTATGACCAAGCAACTGGTCGCTTGAGTGTCAATGGCACCTCTGCTGAGGTTGAGGTTTTGATGTTAGACAAGGCAGGAAACCTGCGTCGCCTGAAACTTACTGTGAAAGAGGGAGTGGTTAATCTCAAGGAGAAGTAAAGAATAGGAGGCCTTTTGGTGTGGAAGCAAGGGCAATGACGGTACCGTATTTTGTTTGGAATGCAAAATATGAGGTTTGGCATTGGTTAATTGATTCCATACATCACCTGATTAAAGCGCCTGACTGCTAGCCAGTTAGTTAGCGTTTGGCGCATTTTGAATCCTGACATTAGGTAGTGCTGGTGGCAATGGCAATTGGTTTGTTAAAGGGGTTGTCATAGATGCCAAAATTGACGATGGATTTCGAAAATATGAAAAAAAAACAGGCCAAACGGGCAGCACTTATAGGATTCTCTGAGTATCTAGCAAGTATTAACCTGAAAGTGTTAGGTGTGACGGCACTGACTTTTGGTGCGTTGGCCTTTTTGATTTCAGCCATACTGATTCTCAATACGCATATTGAGAATGCGAATGTACGTCTCAATGTGCTCAGCGAAAACCTTGCAGCACCGATGTCATTTGGCGACAAAGCCTCTGGAGCCGAGGCACTTACTGTCTTGCGAGCCGCAAAGGATGTGGAACAAGTTATTGTCATGTCCATAGATGGCGACCTGTTTGCCAAGTATCTTGTCAACGGTGGGCCTGATGCTGATCAGGCGTGGGTTCCTCTATCAGATGGATACTACATGTCTATGAATCATATCGATTTTTACAAAACCATTACTTTTGATGGCGTTAACTTGGGCATTATTAAGATGACGCTAGATATGTCGTCAGTACTAACTACGCTCGCCATGCTACTATTTTTTTACTTTGTGACCATCCCTTTTTTGGTTGTGACCGCGTTGCGGCTTCAGTCTAGGTTATTGAGTCGAGTGACGACACCGATTCTTAATATGGTGGATTACATGCGGGAATTAGCCAATTCACATTTCCGACATGCCTCATCCTTTGTTGTGAAACCAAGCGGAATTATTGAGATTGAAACGCTGTGCAATGGTTTCAACGAGATGGTCAGTAATATCCATTTGGCGAATAACAAGCTGTTAGCGCAGATGTTTGAGTTGGATGCCACCGTTGCCTCCCGTACCAGTGAGTTACGACAAGCCAAGGAAACAGCCGAGGCGGCTAGTATGGCTAAAAGCGACTTTTTGGCAAGGATGAGCCACGAAATTAGAACACCCATGAACGGTGTTCTGGGTATGTCAGAGTTGATTCTGAAAACAGACTTGAGTCTAAATCAACGTCGATTTGCCGAGATTATTGACCAATCTGGTAGACATTTACTTCAGATTATTAACGATATCCTCGACTTTTCGAGAGTGGAAGCTGGAAGGTTGGAGCTTGAAATAGCCGTGCATGACCTTGCCAGAATTATGAATCAAATTGCTGATCTTTATTCTGAACAGATTAAGCAGAAAGGGTTGAGGTTTGTGCTGGATGTGCCAAGAGACGGCCCTTTGGTTGTAAAAGTGGATAGCTTGAGACTGAAGCAGATTGTGATTAATCTGATTAACAATGCAATTAAATTCACAAAGCAAGGCGAAATAGCCGTTACGCTCAGAGTTGAGCATGAAGATGAATGCTCCATGAGTTTTTTACTTTCAGTTAGAGATACGGGGATTGGCATTCCACTTGAATTGCAGGCGCGGATATTTGATAAGTTTGCTCAAGCGGATAGTTCAACCAGTCGTCTCTATGGGGGTACTGGACTTGGTTTATCAATATGCAAGTTGTTAATTGAGTTGATGGGTGGGGATATTCAGGTTTCGAGTAGCGTTGGACAAGGGTCTGTTTTCACTATGCGGTTTAGTTTGGAGAAGGCTGTGCCTACAGAAGATATGGATGCACTGAGCACTCCCGTGATTGATCAGCAAAAATTAGGGGGCGCTATAAGCGGAAAAATATTGTTGGTAGAAGACAACCCTGTCAATTGCTTAGTGGCAGAAACGATGCTGGCAAGTTTGGGGCTTGAGTCGACAGTGGCGCACGATGGGCTTGAAGCATTGGATTTGCTCTCGTCTGATCAGTTTGATGTCATATTGATGGATTGCCAGATGCCCATGATGGATGGCTTTGAGGCTACAAGAGAGATTAGACGGATTGAAGCTGGTACTGGATATCACACTCCCATCGTGGCGTTGACTGCAAACGCCATTGTCGGCGACAGGGAGAAATGCCTTGCAGCAGGCATGGATGATTATCTAGTCAAGCCGTATACAGAGAAACAGTTAGAGGATGTTATCAAACATTGGCTTAATGGAGCGGCAGTGATGTCACCAGCTGTATCAGTCAATGATAATGCGTCAACGCATAGCCCCGTTGATCTTGCCGCATTGAATGACCTACGTAGATTGGTCCCAGGGAATGGGAACGATTTCATCAGTAAGTTGGTTGAGGCTTATTTGCAGACAGCTCCAGAGGGGGTGCTGCGATTGAATGAGGCGCTGGCAACAGAAAATGCATCTGAGGTTGCCAAGGCTGCGCATGCGTTAAAGTCTAGTTCGGCCAATTTGTGTGCGACCCATTTGGCCGAATTTTTCAAAAAAATTGAGGCTAAGGGGCGAACGGGAATCTTAGACCATGAGGTTCGCAGCATGGTCAATCAGGCAATCGAGGAGTTTTCAAAAGTTAAAAATACGTTAGAACATTTGATTGGAAGGACACCAATATGATAGATAACAATTCCGCACGCATCCTGATCGTGGACGACGATTTCAGCACAAGAATGCTGATGCATGCTGCGCTGGATGATCAGGACTATGACATCGATATGGCGACCAATGGGAATGAGGCTCTGGAGAAGTTCGAACAGGCAGCATTTGATGTCGTCATGCTGGATGTAGAAATGCCCGAGAAAAATGGCTATGAGACCTGTAGTGAACTGCGAAGTAAGTTTGGACACGGGTTCCCTATTATCATGGTGACAGGCATGGGGGATGTCGAATCAATACAGCATGCCTTTAGCTATGGCGCGACGGATTTTATCACCAAGCCGATTAACTGGACGCTGATCAGTTACAGGGTCAAATATATTCTTCGTTCTTATCAAGTCTTGCAACAATTAAAATCATTGGAGTCGCGGAACATGGCGATGCTGATGGCATTGCCAGACAGTCTTCTAAGGATTGATTATGATGGGAGTGTGCTTGATGTTCTCGGCTCTGCTTTAGGTGGACTAGGTTTGGAAAAAGGGTTCTCTTTGTCTGAAACTTTGTCTTCGAATACGCACAAGATATTGATGGATGCTCTGCGTAAGGCGATTGATCTGAATCAGATGCAGGAGTTCAACTGTACTCTGACAGCCCGCGATGATGAAGATCAGTACTATGAGGGCCGAGTTGTTCGCGTTGACGAGAAAGAGGCAATCTGCTTGTTGCGGGACGTAACCTCTCTTAGTATGGCTAAGCAAAAGGTAAATCAGCTAACGCATTTTGATCGTTTGACTGGATTGCCGAATCGTTTTCTCTTCAATGATATGCTGGCGTCAGAAATAGAGCGATACCAAGAGAGTGGTAAGCTCGCTGTATTGCTGATGGATTTAGATGGATTTGTTGAGGTTAATGATTCATTAGGGCGTGTCGTAGGTGACGAGCTCTTGAGATTGGTGGCTAAGGAGTTGGAGGGCGTACTCTCGTCGATGGATGGGCTGGCGAGTCGTTGGGGAGGTGGCAGGATGCATGGTACCCTGGCACATATGGGGGGGGATAAATTTGGCCTCCTGCTTATGAATATTCACAGTGCTGAAGATGTGCTGGTTACCGTAAATGAAATCAGGCGGCAACTTCTGGTCACGCGACATGTAGACGGACATGACCTTGTGATGAGCGCAAGTTTCGGCATTAGCTGTTACCCCAACGATAGTACTGATGCTGACTTGTTAATCAAATTTGCAGATACTGCGATGTATGCGGCAAAGTCACGCGGGCGGGATCAATGTTTGTATTACAACCCAGCATTGACGGAGCGTGCACTTGCCAAGTTGACTTTGGAAGAGGGCTTGAGGCACGCACTGGATAACGATGAGTTTGTTGTGTACTATCAGCCACAAGTGGATAGTTTTAATAAATCTATCCAATCGGTTGAGGCGCTTGTTCGCTGGAACCGTCCGCAATTTGGTATTGTTTCACCTATCAAATTTATCGGATTGGCAGAAGAGACCCATTTAATCCATGCTATCGGGGAAAAGGTGCTCAGGACCGCATGTCAGGATGCAGTGTCTTGGGATCAGTTGGGTATGCCTCCTCTACGCGTGGCTGTTAACCTGTCTGTTGTGCAGTTTCATAATCCTGGATTGCTGGATATGGTTCAGCGCATCCTGAGTGAAACAAGGCTTCCTCCTGACCGTTTGGAATTAGAAATAACAGAAAGTGTTCTTCTGGAAGATGCCAACCAAGTACTTAACACTTTAGCGGCGTTCAGGCGTCTCGGCATTCATATTGGTATCGATGATTTTGGCACGGGGTTTTCTTCATTGGGTTATTTGAGGAACATGCCTGTCACCAATTTAAAAATTGATCGCAGTTTTGTCATGAATCTGCCAGAGTCTTCTGGTGATGTGGCAATCATCCAAGCAATTGTGGCCTTGTCCAAAGGTTTGGGGGTGCAGGTCACGGCAGAGGGGGTTGAAACCCAAGAGCAGGCCATATTGTTGAGCCAGTTGGGCTGTAACGTGCTTCAAGGGTATTTTTACGGAAAACCTCAGCCGTTTGAAGATATCGTAGCATTGTTTATTACTAAATTTGGTGAAGACAAAAAGCTGGTTGGTATTTACGGCTAGGTAGTCTGTGTCAGGCTGAGTTTAAGTTATGATCTATCTATGATACGTTTTAGTTTTTACATTTCGATTGTATTAGCATTTGTGCTTACTATGTCTCCTTCATGGTCGGGGGAGGCAACGGTACGCCTTGGGTTTTTAATAAGCTTTAGTAGATTCACCACATGGCCGCCTCATTTTTTTAACGAAAATGCTACGATGACGATATGCATTGTGGACGACAATAGACGCTTCGTGGAAAGTGCACGAGTGCTGGATGGCCATCTGGTGCAAGGGCATAAATCGAAAGTCATCCTAATTCAGGAACCAGCCACATTTTGTAATGTTTTGTTCTTGCCTTCAGAGTCACAAGGTCGAATCGAACCATATCTGGATATTGCACGGCAGAATAGGACACTCACGGTGAGTGATCGGCCAAGTTTCTTGGAGGATGGAGGCATGATACAGATGGAGCAGTCAAATGGGCGATATTTGTTCGATATCAACTTGGGCGCTATCAGGCAATCTGGGTTGTATGTTGGTACTAATCTTTTAAAACTTGCAAGATCAGTTAAACAATGACAGTTTGATTTCGCTATTTTCTGGGGTGCGCTGTATCTAAATAACGACACAAACCAGAAGCGTTAATATTTCCGCTCATCAAGTCGATTATTTTCAACCTTCTGGTCAGAGGCACTGTTAAGCATGGTCGCCATCAGCTATCAACACCTTGCAAATCAAAGGGATTGTTTTTGCATGCGCGCTAATTCCTGCTGTTGAATCTGAAGGCGTAAGCTGTTTTCGAGTTCAGGTCGAATCTTGTCAAAATCAGGAAGCGCTTGAGGACGAGTTTCTTCTAGCCGTAAAATCACTAGGCCTCCAGGCACGAGCACTGGTATTTCCGTGTACTCTCCTGGTTTTAAAAAGTCCAATACACGCCTAACTTGTGGGAGAAGATCGCTCATCCATCGCCATCCAAGGTCACCCCCATTAGGTTTCGTTGCAGCATCTTTAGAAAACTCCGCTGCAACTTTTGCAAATGCGGCTTTGCTCTTAAGGGCGGCTAATACCTTCCTTGCATCATCATCATTCGTTACCACAATTTGGCTTAAGCGATACTGTTTACCATTATTAACACTTGTGAGCTCCTTGTAGGTATCCTTGAGTATTGATTCTTTCAGCGGATTCTTGGCGAAAAAGTCCTGCCAATAACGCTCGACAATAATGGCGCGACGGGCCAGTTCCATTTTTGCAGTGACATCAGTACTTCCTGCAATCCCAAGGCGTATGGCTTCATCTAAAATGGCATCTTGCAACTCCAGCTCTTTGACAATATTCTGCCTTCTTGCTTCGGCATCTGGCAGAGACTTTTCATTTCCTAGCAAGTAGGTAATTAAGGATGCTTTATCCGCAGACGCCTCAGCGGAACTACCTTTTGGTGTTGCTCCAGCGACTAGACTCGGACTAGCTACAGTGAAAACAAGTACCAACATTGTGCTAATGAATCGCATTTTATTACTCCTACTAATTATTATAAGTTTGTTTTATTGCCAGCCAATTCGAGAGCGGCTGCTTTCACATAAGGGTCTTCTATCGCCCTAGTCTTTCTGTGCCTTACACGCGCGCAGCAACATCAATGCTACTTTGCGATCGATAGCCAGCGTGCAGACCTATGGATTTAAAATATGCACCTATATATTGATTGGCGATTATTGCCGCTACAAACTAACCCCTACTAATGAGGAGCTAAAATAGCTAACCATCCAAATAATGTCGGTACTTTTGGAGTTGATGCATATCTATAAGCTACTCATCGTAGCAGAACTCATATGATTAATGGAGATTCGAATCGCTCAATGGCTTGTCGGCTGCTTGATAAAAGGCTTGCTATACAAGGAGATTTCTTAATGGCAGCGCTATTTGGCGGCTGAAAAAATCCAGTTCTACGAATAAAGTTTATTTTCTACGAATTGTTGTTTGCTACATTTTGCGTTGGGGTGTTGGCTGTGATAATGCAGGCGCTAATAAATAATAACAACAATTTGAGTATGGATAAATATAAGCACCTAACTTACTCGCTAAACTGGTTAATAGGCCAAGAGGAAGGCAGTCAGACAATTGAGGCTGATGACATCAGGAGCTACCCGATTCCTATTGCGCCTGATGTCGGGGTTGGCTGTTTCGAAATACATCAATTAGGGCTTGGTATGCTCATGTTCCATGGCGTTAGCCGCTTTAACTCTGATAGTGCAGGGATGATGGTACCCTTATCAGAGTATCATGTTGATTACCCAGAGGAGTACATTACCATCATGACCCAGCGTAGTGGTCGTAGTTGCCATCATGAGCAAGTACCTAAATGCGAACCATCATGGGAACCTGGATATGATTACTTCCGAAGAACGAGCACGGCTCACGGCAAAGCTTTTTTGGATGCTTCGCAAACAAATGAAATGATTAGCGTGGAGTTTAGCAGTTCAGCCTTAATACAGTTAATTGGAGAGTCGGCAACAGCACAGCTTTATCAATCTATCGGCTTGGCACATAGTCCCTGCGCAATCGTTAGACCTGTTCCTCTTGAAATTACTTCCGTGCTTCAGGCTGCAACAAGTTTGGCACTTGTTGGTCAAGCCCGAAAGGTTTATGCCCAAGCCAAGGTGCTGGAGTATTTGGGATTTCTACTGGCTCATTTTTCAACAAAAGGTAACAATCTAGATTTAAAAAAATGCCGTGATAGCATTTACGACCTGCGAGCTTATCTGGTCAGCCTTGAAGGGAAGCTACCTACACTACAAGAGCTAGCTCAACTTTATGGCATGTCCGCCAGACAGTTGAATGAAGAATTCAACAAAGAGTTTGGGCAAAGCATATACAGTTATGTGACGAACTACCGGTTGGACCAGTCACATGTCGCGTTAATCCAATCAGATGCCCCGATGAAAGTAATCGCAAATGCGCTCGGTTACTCCCATGTGAATCACTATATTACGGCGTTCAAGAACAAATTTGGTTACTCACCCGGGAGCTTACGCAAAAATTAACATAGATTTTGGCCTCACGTTTAAGACGGCTATCAGAAAAAATTGACGAAAAAACTATCGCCTTGGTCCGAAAGCGGGAATCTATTTTCATCAACCAGTTAGATGTATCCCCGTTTTTTGCTAGCATTCACTAACTGCATGAATCTTTACTCAATCTCGAAGGCCACATACCAGCCTTGAGCGACCTTGCCCATGAGTATGGTATGTCGGGGTTTGCAAATGAGCGCTTAGCAATCATCTGGTGATGCGGGTTTTGTTCAAATTGGGGTTATTCCGTAGAAAAGCATTTGTAATTCGTAGAACGCTGGCGAAAGCTAGGTTGATAACGTGTGTTAATGTAGGCATTGACTTGAGGGTGACGAATGCTTTCGAGTGTTATTTGAATCGTTAGTTAAGAACATTTTTGGTGTAGATGTCTTGTAAGGGGGAATGATGGCTGAATTGATTTTTTACCAGAATCCAGTTGTGTTGGATGAAGAGAAGCATGCCGATTTGAAAATAAAGCCGATCCAAAACTACGCTTATGCAGCTAATGCGCATGCGGTACCTGTAGTAGTCGGGGAGTTTGGGCAGTTGGCGCTGGAGTTTCCAATAGCATTTGCAAAAAATGCCACGGGATCTTTTGTTCCCTTGGCTTTAATGGGGCTAAAAGAAAGCGAAAACTTATTCGTCGCAGAAGATGGTCGTTGGCTTGGTCGGTATGTTCCTGCATTTATCAGGCGGTATCCATTTGCGGTGATAGAGGCAGATGAGAAGATGGTGCTTTGCCTAGATGAGGATGCCGAGTGCTTCAGTTTGATGGACGGAGAGTCTTTGTTTGTCGATAAAGAACGGAGTCCCGCTTTAAAGCATGCTTTGGATTTCGTTGAGGACTATCAGTATCAAGTGTCTTTTACGCAGGATTTTATAAAAAAACTGGAGGAGTATGATCTGCTTTCCGAATCAGAGTGTCGAGTGTCTTTGGCCTCTGGTGCTAGTTTCAATGTAAAGGAAATGTTTGTCATTAATCAAGAAAAGCTACAGGTCTTGGAAGGTGCTGCGCTCGAGTCGCTTATGCAATCAGGAATGTTGCGTGCGATTTATGCACACTTGGTGTCATTGGGGAACCTGACAAGGTTGCTAGAGGAAAGCGAGAAGCAAGCGGCAGCTGTCACCGACTGAGGTGGATATGACTATTAGAGGTTGGTGTCGTTTGGGTTTGCTCATTGCGTTGCTATGTAATGGGCACATGTTCGCAATAGCGAATCAATCAACGGAGAATGGTCTTTCAGTAGTTAAGCGCGGTGCTTCATCAGAGGCTGTGGGAGATGAGTATCGCTTGTTTCAGCAAATTGCTGAGCGTTATAGCAGAGTGCAACCTGATGATGTTGATAAGCAATTTCTGAGGGTGATTGCTTATATCAAGCTTGGGCAGTTGTCAGAGGCGACAAGCGTGTTAAATGCGTTGGCAAAACTCCATGACGCTCCCGAGATTCACAATAATATTGCGGTGATATATTTTCAGCAAGGGAAGTATGCAGAAGCAGAGAGGGCGCTTAAACAGGCTATCAATACCCCGTTCAGTATCGCGATGGCGTATGAGAATCTTGGAGATCTTTACCTGACCTTATCTGAGCAGCGTTATCGCGAATCCATGGTTTTTAGTAAGGGCGCCAACGCCAAAATTAGAGTCAGAAGTGAAGGCGTCCGCAGTATATTAGGCTTGGATAATGATATAAGGCAAACAGCCCATGGGATGCGCTTCTCAAAAACATTGGGGCGGGTCAAATTTCAGGAGTTGGAGGCTATGTTGCGTCTTTGGGCCGCATCGTTGGCAATTGAGGATGCTAAGGTATATGGTGAGTTTTACGATGATGGCTTAACGTCTTCATTGAGGTCGAGGGGAGCGAAGGGCGGCCAGCGTAATCTAAAGAATCTTCGTGTGGAAATGCTGACTAGCAGGCTCGCGTTAGTGGTTTTTCGTCAGCAACCTCAAAGAGGTGAAGCTGCTCGGGGTAGTGATGGGGCGGTGGTCTTGGTAAATCGTAATAATGAATGGAAAATTCAGAAAGAGTTTTTCCTGTAAATTTTTCCCGTAAGGGATTGAGTGATTTCTAAGGTTCTTAGCTAACCCTTTAACCGTAATGCAGGCCATAGAAAATATTGAGATGTTTAAACTGACCACTTGCGCACGTTGAATTTTGACTTGGCGTCTATCACGTACTTTACAAACAAAGTTAGGTGTTTATTAAACTGCGGATGGTCTATTTGAAACATATTGATACAAACACTCTTTACAGCTATAGTGGCGCTAATGGTCGTAAAGAGTCTAAATAAAAAGGGTTTGTGAATGGTAGCATTGCGTCCTGTATTGATGATTATTGATGATGACCCTTTAATCACTGATACCCTACATTTTGTTTTGAGTAAGCATTTTGAGGTGTGCGTTGCGGAGTCGCATGCGCAATTAAAAAGTTTGCTGCAGCAGTTAGATAGTCCGCCAGCTTTGGCTTTGGTCGATTTGGGTCTTCCCCCTAATCCGCATACGCCTGAAGAGGGTTTTAAGGTCATTAGCGCCTTACTCACACATTCTCCCACCATCAAAATACATGTGCTTTCTGGCCAAAGTGACGATGCTAATGTGAAGCGTGCGCTTTCATTGGGCGCTGTAGATTTTATTGCCAAGCCGTGCGATGTCGATAAACTAAAAGACATGCTGTTAAATGCACTTAAAGTGCAAAATGTAGAACTCAACGAAGTTAAATCAGAGCAAGCACATGGCGGCTTATTGGGTGAAAGCTTGCCTATTCAAGCGCTACGCATGCAAATTCAACAGTTTGCAGATTCGCCTTTCCCAGTGTTGATTGAAGGCGAGTCGGGTAGTGGTAAAGAGCTCGTAGCCAGTAGTTTTCATTATGCAAGCCAGCGATTATTGCAGCCTTATTTGTCAATCAATTGTGCGGCGGTTTCACCTTTATTGGCGGAATCTATTCTTTTTGGGCATGCAAAGGGCGCATTTACCGGTGCGGTTGCAGCCCATGCCGGTTATTTTGAAGATGCAGGTGAAGGCACGCTATTTCTGGATGAAATTGGTGAATTGCCTTTGGAGCTTCAAGCTAAGCTATTGCGCGTATTAGAAAATGGCGAATATCAACGCATAGGCGAAACGCAAACACGCAAAAGCCGCGCGCGTATTGTGGCCGCCACTAATCGTGACTTAAGAGCTGAGGTGCGTGCGGGTAAGTTCAGGTCGGATTTGTACCATCGATTAAGCGTATTTACCGTGCATGTGCCATCATTGCGCGAGCTGGGCAATGACAAACATTTGTTGCGTGAGCACTTTGTCGATTTTTATTCTAAACAGATTAGCAAGGTACCCTTCGCATTGGATACCGATGCCCAGGTGCGCTGGCTGGAATATGGTTTTCCGGGTAATGTGCGTGAGCTTAGAAACATAGTGATTCGCTTAATCGCTAAATATGCGGGTAAAACCATTAAAGAGAAAGAACTGGTTGCAGAGTTTGATTTAACCCAACCAGAGACATCCGGAGACCAGCTCAACTTTAATGATGAAGCTGGTATGACCATCCAGGCCCAGCGTCATTTGCAACGTCAAGCGAATGTAAGTTTAGATGCTGTGCTTAAAACGTGGGAGCGTGCGTACATTGAAGCCGCGATGAAAATAACTCATGGCAATTTAAGCCAGGCCGCTAAATTGCTCAATGTCAACCGTACGACATTGTATAGCCGTATGAACACGCCAGAAGATAATTAATTAGGCGACTCCTTTGTATTACCCACATTTTGGCTTAAAACAGCCTCCATTCAAAATCACTCCGAACACGGATTTTTTCTTCTCGGGCGGCAATCGTGGCGCGGTGCTAGATGCGCTGGTGTATGCCATTGCCAATGGCGAAGGCATTATCAAAGTGGTGGGTGAAGTGGGTAGCGGCAAAACCATGCTTTGCCGCATGCTGCAAACTATCCTCCCCGAACAAATCGAGAGTATTTACTTAGCGAATCCAAGTGTCGCGCCTGAAGACGTGTTACATGCCATTGCTTTTGAGCTGCAGCTCAAGTTACCTAAAAATGCAGATCGCTTAAAAGTCATGCAAGAGTTGCAGGCGCACTTGTTAAGCCGTCATGCACAAGGTCGCCAAGTGGTGATATTTGTAGAAGAAGCGCAAGGCATGCCGCTGGCGACGTTAGAAGAAATCAGGCTACTTTCAAACTTGGAAACCAAACAAGATAAGTTGCTGCAAATTGTATTGTTTGGTCAGCCAGAGCTGGATGACAATTTAAACCAAACGCATATTCGCCAATTGCGTGAGCGCATCACGCATAGTTTTAATTTGGGCCCTTTGCAAACCAAAGATATCGGTGAATATTTGATTTTTCGCTTACGTGCGGCCGGCTACCATGGCCCGCACTTATTTTCTGAAGCGGCAATTAAAAAGTTATCGAATGCCGCGCAAGGTTTAGTGCGGCGTGTCAATATTCTTGCAGACAAAGCCTTGTTGGCTGCTTTTGCAGAGAATGTGTTTCAAGTGACGCCGAAGCACGTAAAAGCAGCTATTCAAGACAGTGAATTTGGCGTTAAGACCAAACCAGTTAAAAAATTTCTCTTTTGGCTGGTGCCGTTACTTATCATGTTAGGTGTGGGGGTTTTTGTTGCCATTTTGATCAATGATGAGCCTAAAAGGCTATTGGTGAATAGCTTGCGCATTCAGGCTGAAAGCCTGCCTATTAAAAAAATTGAAACGCCAAAAACTGAGGCAAAGAAACTGGATGTAAGCCCCATTAGTCTGGATGTAGTCAAAGTACCCGTCAACTTGGTACCTAAAGTGCCTGCAATTGAAGTTGAAAAGGGGGTGGACACAAGGCAACTGTTAGTTGACCAGCGCTTGGATGCGACGAAAAGCCTGCTGTTAACAGCCTTACCTGAAACCGTCACTTTGCAAATTAAGTCTTTAGCTAGCAGGTCGGCTATTGGTACTCCATCGGCGGGCGATATATCGTTAAAAGATGAGCCATTAAAAGCTGAACTTGAAAGGCTTAGTCAGCAGTTGGAGGTGGATAATATTTATCTGTACCACACGCGTAAAAATGGTGAAATTTATACGGTAATTTTGTATGGCGCATTTGTGCAACGCACAGAGGCGTTGGCCGCACTTAAAGACCTGCCAGCTACGATTAGAAACAATCATCCATATTTGCGCACCTTTGCAGGGGTTAAAAAAGATATTGAGCAAAAAGAGTAGAAAAGCCTTGTAACTTATTGTTACTATTTGTAATTTCTTGCAAATTTTGCGGTATTATGGAAAATACGTAATATGAAGTAAAAAAGCAATAAATTAGGGGTAATGCGCTGTGGCAACCAACAAAAAAATATTATCACTACTCTGTATCGCCTTGGGGTTGGGCGTATCATCATGTGCACATGAGTCAAAAGTTCAGCCGTCAAAAGGACATATTGACGGACAAAGCACACCGAACAATCCAGTAGCAAGCACATCCGCTTCAGACGCCACTACGGCAAATGTAATCCCCAAGCCAGTTAGTAGCAGTACCTACCTGCCACCGCCAAAACCCAAAGCTAAAGAGCCTATTTACAGCATTGTGGTGTATGACACGCCCGTAAAAGAAGTGTTATTTGCCATCGCGCGCGAT
>JAURWJ010000069.1 GCA_030655015.1 Methylotenera sp.
CAGCTAGCCGAATTACAAAAAAAACAAGGCAAGTATGACCTCATCATCATGCTCGCCGCATGGAAGACAGAATTTGCCGCGAAGAAGCTTCTGACCAACTTATCCCAGGAACAAAAATCAGGCCGACTCAAGATCGATGACATCAATGATTTTGTCCCGGCCTATTTAACCGTTGCAGGCAAAGTGGGCGGCGACAAAGGCTATCTTGATGGACCCAATGCCCAATTATTTGCGCTGCCACTGGGCACCGACACCAGCATCCTCGCCTACCGTAGCGATATCTTCCAAAAATACAACTGGAAGGCGCCAGTCACCTATGATGAATTGCTGGCACTCTTGCCGCTGATACGTAAACACGAACCCAACCTCATTCCACTCTGCAGCAGAGGTGCCCGGGGCCATCAAATCACCCATGCGTGGCTGCTACACTTCAACGCTTTTGGTGGCGAAGTATTCGATAAAAATTGGCGTCCGAGTGTCAACAACGCGGCAGGACTGAAGGCGATAGACATATTAAAAGCGATTAACGCCACCACGCCTGGCGGCATCCTCGACAATCTTTTTGCCGATATGGGCAATGCTTTCATTTCTGGCAATGCCGCCATGTATCTGGATTCATCCACCGTTTTTGGCATCATCAACGACCCTGTCAAATCCATGGTGCAAGATAAGGTCGCCTATAACTTGCACCCGAAAGGAACGATCTATTCCGCAGAGACCGGTGGGTTTTCTATCGCAGTACCCAAGAACACGCGAGCACCCGCCAGATCCCTGCAACTGCTGGCCAGCCTAACCGCAAAACCCTCAGAAAAAGCCATGGCCAGAAAAGGCGGCATCCCAGTGCGCATGAGCACCTTGCATGACGCAGAACTGCAAAATATTTTCCCTGAATATGCGGTGCTCGCCAAACAACTGGAATACGCCAATCCCAACTGGCGCCCCATCATTCCGGAGTGGGCAAGCATCAACGAACAAATCCTAGGGACCCTGATTCACGATGCGGTAGCAGGGTCAATCCCTCCCACTGTAGCGCTGGAGCAAGCGGAAGAAAAAATCAAAGCCCTGATGAAATCCTCAGGGCGCTACAAAACCTAAGCGGCAATCCAGACAACGCAAAATGGCGGCAGCTGCTTGCAAAAGTTTTTTGGCTCTGTCATAATAGCTGCTTGCGTTGCCGAGATGGCGGAATAGGTAGACGCACGGGACTCAAAATCCCGCGCAGCAATGCGTGCCGGTTCGATTCCGGCCCCGGGCACCAAAATTTAAAAAGGGGATTTCATTTGAAATCCCCTTTTTATTCAATTTCCTCATGCTTAAGATTGATAGTTAAAGCATTTGCTATCTAGGTTGCTGATTCTCTTGTATTTTTGTACATGATCGTTCAGCCTTTTTGCTTAATAGCAAGCACGGACTGATTGCGCAGTGTACGTAACAATGAGAGTTGCTTAGTTGAAATCAGCATGGTGTTTGCGTGTTCCATATCCGCGTAAAAGAGGCCTATCGGCTTGCTATTGACCATCACGGGTAGCAGCAAGAAGCTTTGTGATGATACGGCTTGTTTATACCATGATGGGATTTTATCCGTAACGTTTTCTGCCGTGATATCTTCAAGAAGTAAATCGGCGCCTTTACTCATGGCTAGGTGAAATACATCTGGAGTGAAGTCCAGATTGAAATGAAATTTCGTTAGTGCAGCATCTATATCTTGACCAAAGCCAAAGCGTGCCAGCATCCTATTGGCTTTAACATCTCTTACCATGAGTATAGTGCGGTTAAACCCCATGCCACGGTGCATAGTTTCCAGCACCATCTGCATAATGTCATTGAGCTTATGATCTTCAACGAGCGTATTGGTAATTTCTTGAATACCATCGGCAAGTATGCTTTCTGAATCAACCTTGGGCGGATTGCTGATTTTTTCATCAGTATTTTCAACGCTTACGCCTAATGGCGTTAATCCGTCGAGGTCGCTAGACTCACTTGTATTTTTATTGGCTACCTCCTCCGTTCTGGCGCCAACCCAAGTATTGACACGCTTCATTAGCATGCTTTGTGTGATATCGACACCAATAATTCTTGCGCGGGCTGCAAGCTCATCTAAACCACTTTCCATGGCTTTTCGTAACTGTTGTTCGGAGATGCTGATGGCGTTTTCATATCGTTTTGATAGGTTTTTGAGTGCTTTAGGTTTTTCTGTCACATTGCCACTATTAGCGATAGCACACAGTTCATTAGCAAGATTAACTGTGACAGACAGTTTTTCTAACTCTCCATGTGGTTTGGCGATTTTTGCACCAATTTGTTTGCGCATGCCGGCAATTAAACGTGGCGGAAAATTCCAGCTTTTGGCAATACCGATGCCAAGCTCGTTATAGTCGATACCGAGTACCTGCATGGATGCTTTATCTTCAGTTTCGCCTTGCTCTACCAGACGTGCGACTTGTTGGCTTTCTTCAAAGAAGTAAAAGCTAGCTAGCAGCTTCCCTAGGTTGCGAAACATTGAGCAAATCATGGTTTCTTCTGCATTCCTGATGTTGTTAACGCTTGAAAACTGTGTTGCCACGATTCCTGCAAAAAATGCAGCCAGTACATCATCTTTAAGCTGTGCCGCTTGTGCTTTGTTCTGTAAGAAGTCTAGCAAGATCAATGTCATGGCAACATTGCGTACGGTCTCAAAACCTAATATCACTACGGCCTTTGAAATAGTATTGATCTGACCACCGAATTGGCCATAAGTGACAGTGTTGACAAGCTTTAGTAGCTTATTCGTTAGCGCAAAATCATTCAGAATGCTTTGCGCTAGAATGTTGCTGCTTGCTGAGTCGTCGTCTGCCACCTTATTAATTTCGCTAATAGTGTGTGACAGTGCGGGGAAGTCACTTTTGTTGTGCATGCGCCGCAGTAAAAAATCCAGGGTGCTATGCTTATTGCTAGACTTGCCCTTGTCAAACGATGGGTTAAGGTAATTTTGCAACGCTATTTGCATGGCATTGGCATCGGAAAATCGATTCTCTGGATTTTCAGCAGTCGCTTTAAGAATGATTTCTTCTAGTTGTTCATCAAGATAAACTGGTGCAGGGGGATTTACCACACTGTTTTTTGTATGCTGAGTCCCTTTAGTTTTTTCAGCTTCTTTAACAGGGGTGCCCGTCACTAACGTTTGTAATATGATGCCTAGTGAAAATATATCTGCAGGTGCCATTCCACCTTTATTTGAGTTAATTTCAGGGGCGGCATATAGTGGTCTTGCATCAATCTTACTATTGGCGCCTGACTTCTCAGCTACACGAGGTGCAATACTAAAGTTCATGATTAGGGGCTGATTATTCTCGGCGATCATAATGTTGGCAGGCTGCAAATCTAAATGTACGATTCCTTGCTGATGCGCGTAAGCAACGCCCTCAAGTACATCGCAAATAATTTGAACAGCTTGCGTCACCGGTAGTGTTTGGTTGGCCTTGAGCAATTGCGCCAATGTCAGCCCTTCAATATACGCGTAGACAAGGTAGGTGGCATTGTCATGCTCGCCAGCATCAAACAACGTGATAATATTATGATGTTGCAATTTACTGACAATGCGCACCTGCGGTAACAGCACATCCATATTGCCAGAGCCCTGGGACAAGGTCTTAATCACAACTTCACGGTCCAGGTGAGGATCCCGTGCTAGATAAACAGCACCTTGCGTGCTTTCGGCAAGTTTTCGTTGCACCTCAAAGCGGCCTATTTTATTGACCATAGATTATATCCCTAATGAGTAGTTACGCATGGCGTTGATCGCTTACGATACTAAACGTAAATGACTGTTCACCACTGTCAATCTCTCCGTCTGGCACGCACCTGATTACAATCAAGCGTGCGTCATCATATCGCGATTATGTGGATTTGACGACCTTTGTCACCTAAACTAATGTTAAGACCAGACTTTATGTTAAGCGAATTTTTACCAGATATTGTTGGTGATTGCAGATGCCATTATTTTAGGTGGCTTCAGGTTTAAGCGTGCCAATAATCACACCCTGACTTTTTAGTTCTTCTAAAGTTTGCAGCCAAAATTGAATGATTTTTCCAGAGGTGGCTTCATGCATCTCACTGGTAATCAGTGTGAGTGCTTGCTTACCTGTGCCTTTATTTTGCCTTAATAGCGTCAACAATCTAAATGTGACTAAATTTATCGCTATAAATTTTACTTCATCTTCAACATTACGGTACACCAAAAGTTGTGTGCTTTGTGGCTGTTTAGGTTTGTTGCGCGGCGAAATTTTATGCACAGCGTAGTCATAATTCAGTAACTGCATGGTGGGTGTAAAAACTGGGTGTTCAGTGAGTAAATCACCCTGCGGATTGATTATCTCGATCCTCAGTGTAGGCACCGGCATTGATGCGACCAGTAGTTCTATCCATTCGTAGTGGCAAAGGCTGAGCAGGTAGGGTGGCAATAAAGGCTGATTGTTTGAGGTTGCAGTAGCTAAAAAACTTAAAAATTCTTCAGGAATTTGTCTAAAGATTGGCGTATTGGCAGCATGCTCTCGCAAAAAAGCTTGGGTTAATTTCAGCCAGGCACGCTTGCCGATTACTTTTTGAGCAACGGGAAAGCAGGCAGATACCGATGCCAATAGATTGTTAAACACAATTTCTTTATAAACAGCCATGCCACTCGCGACAACGCCTTCTGGACGTGGCTGATGGAGTGGGTCGCGAATATGTGCGGTAAAGGCTAGTTGGTAGCGTTGAAAGCTAGGCAGGCCTGTACTCATGATGTGGATCGTTTGTCTTGATTATGTTGCAAGTTGGTAATTTTGTTAACTTCGCTCATCAAAATATTCAAAGGGGGGATATTAGTATCTCGCTCAAGCAGGGTTGGAAACACGCCAAACAGTTGATAAGCGTCCTCAAGCAATGCCCAAACTGGGTCAATAACATCTTCGCCATGCGTGTCTATCAGTAAATTTGGAGTCTGCTGGTAATGTCCGGCAACGTGGCTGTAGATAATGCGATTACCTGGGATGCCACGTAAAAACTCATGCGGGTTAAAGTTGAAGTTAACGCTATTGACGTAAATGTTATTGATGTCGAGATGCAGTAAACAATCAGCTTCATCTAATACAGCTTTTAAAAACGCAAGTTCGCTCATTTCAGACACCGGTGCTGCGACATAAAACGAGGCGTTTTCAATGCCTATGCGCTGCCCTAAAATATCCTGCGTTTGACGGATGCGTTGAGCAACGTAGTGTACCGCTTCTTCGGTAAATGGAATGGGTAGCAGGTCATACAAATAGCCTTGCTCACCTTTGTAACCGTCAGTGCAATAACTCAAATGTTCGGTATAAACGGGGATCTGATACTGATGCAGAAAGCTTTTGACTTGTTTCAAAAAGTCAGTATTGAGTGGCGCCAATCCGCCCAGTGATAAACATAAGCCATGACAAACAATGTGGTAACGCTCAACAAACCAATTCAGCTGCTTTGCTGATTTACCGCCAACGTCAATCCAGTTCTCAGGTGCGATTTCAACAAAGTTGATATTGGCAATTTCTGCTTGTCCATACAGCGCTTGAATCTGGGGTATAAGCTCGCGCTTTAACCCCAGGCCAACACCTTGAATTTGGTTGTGAGATGCCATGACTAGCTAAGATTATTTCTTCTCAGCGCTACATGAACCCTCTTTCATTTTTTCAGCTGAACATGCGCCTTCTTTCGCTTTATCTGTAGCGCTAGCGCCTGCTTTTTTCTCGGCACTGCATGAACCGTCTTTCATTTTCTCTGCAGAGCATGAGCCTTCTTTAGCTTTATCCACTTTTTTCATGCTGGCTCCACATTTACCAGCACCACATTTGCCATCTTTTGTTTTTGTTTCGTGGTGATCCGCTACTTGATAGCCAGAAGAGAGTGATTTAACGGTAAACGGGTTTTCTGTGGCGTTCACTGTAGTTGCAGCAATAGAGAGTGCGAATGCGCTACCGATTGCAAGTCCGATGGTTTTGTGTGTGTTATTCATGGTAGATCCTTTCAAAATTATTAAAATTTAATCAACTAGTTATTTGATTCAATTGCTTGCAAAATTTTTGTTTTTGCATCTATCGGGAGCTGTATTGTATGGTCCAGTACGGTTTCATTTTTAAGCTGCTGTATAGCAATAAGCAACTGATTTAACTGTTGCTTAAAGTGTCGGCAAGCATTACAAATAAAAAGATGAAACCTTAATTGCACACGTTCAGACCATGATAATGGACGGTCTAAAGATAGTGAAACGAGTTGGCTAGCCTGTTTACATGTCAGCATATAGTTTTTCACGCCACTTTTCATGCCCCAGTCCAATTCAATTCTAAACACTTTCTTAAACCCATCCGAGCGCGATACAACATTACCCAAGCGTTGGTCGCTGAAATATCGAGTTCCTTACAAATGTTTTCGTTGTCTGTCTCATGCACATCGCGCAACAAGAAAATGGCTTTTAATTTTTTAGGTAATTTATTCATGCAGCGCTCTAAAACACTCAAAAATTGTTTCTGTTCCAGTGAATTATCCGGCATGTTGAATGATTGCGGCTTATCAATCCAGTGACCAGATTGATCAAAAAAATCATCCATGCTGGTGTCAGTGGCATCCAAGTCAATTAAATCAGAGATTGGTTGCTCGCGAAATTGTTTACGCTGTAGGTCTATCATTTTATGTTTGAGTATGCCCGTAAGCCAAGTGCGTGCAGATGAGTTGCCGTCAAAACTGTTGCTTTTAATGGCGGCCAGCATGGTTTCTTGTACGGCATCTTCAGCAAGGTGCGGGTCGCGCAATCTAGCCAAGGCAAAGCGATATAAGTAATCGCCATGGTCACTCAGCCAGTCATTGACATTGCCTGTCATTAAGCTTGCCCAATTCTCTGATTTAGCAGGCCAAGATAATGCATAGAATCTAAAGGCGTATTATTACGCTGCGCCTGCCAAATGGTTTCAGCAAGGCATTCTAATAAATCATGTTGTGCCAAATGTTTGTCGTCATATTTTTGTTGTAATGTAGCATAAACTTGTGTGATGCCGATTGGTTGGTTAATGCTGATTTGCTCAATCACTGATAGATGTAAGCTCAAATGTAAAAACGGGTTGGTTGCGCCCATTTCTGGAAAGTATTGCTGCTGCATGTAGCGCTCCGGCGCCTCTAATATAGGCTGATATTCAGGGTGCATCTGAACCACTTCGACGGCAATTTTCTCTAAATCTGATAATGGAGCATTTTGTTTAAATTTAGCCCACGCATCAAATAAAAATTGACGGGCTTGGTCGCGGCTGGGGTTGTATAAACTCATGATGGTTTCTAAATCTAATCGGTTTTTGCACTAAATAATGACAGCACTACTGAATAAGGTAGCAATTGATTGCCCCCATTCATTGAGGCGATTTCGCCATTGCCATAAAACCCTAATAAAGGCATCTGTGGAAACTGCTGCGACATCACTTTCAAGTCTTGGTCCGTCCCTGCGTAAAAATAGGGGCCGCGCCCTAAGCAAGAAAATAATAAAGCAAAATCAGGTTGGCTGCCTAACTTTTCAGCTAATCGCTCGGTCATGAGCATCATGTCTGCTTTAGCTATGGCGGTGTCACGTAGACCCCAGCTTAAAAATTGCCCTGGTTTAAGAGGCTGGGCGAGCGTGATGCCGCCATTGGTTTCATCATAGCTAATCACCGTAGTTTGGTTGTATACACCTTGTTTTATAGCCTCGGCACTCTCAGCATATATAGCCATCACTAGATGCAACGGCACAGGTTCATGGCTTTTGCTATGCGCTTTCCAAGCTTTCTTTAAGCTGACATAAGGACTGATATGACGATCTAACAACAGAATGTCAAATGCATTGGCCTGTTGAATTTTCTTGGGCTGCGTAAGTTGCAGTAAACCGTGAGATGCATCCGTGGCAATATTGACGCCAGAAAAAAAAGCCTCAACATAACCTGAAACTTTACCTTTGGCATTTTGCCATACAGAAAATGGACCTTGACCTATCGCATCACCCGATACGCCACCAAAGCGCGCAATGTCATTACTCAGCCATGTGCTGTTAATCGCATTGGGGGCGGAGAGTGTGAGTAATGGTTGCTGTGCGTGGTTATGTCTCGCGAGTTGCAAGCCAACATCGTCGCCAAATACCATGGCAGCCGCAGCCGGTGCATCTAGTACCCAGTCTTCTTCTGTAAAAATACCAGTCGTGGAACAGCCCATTACCTGCGTGCAATTGGCCGCCCTTGCCCCGGCTTTAATTGCGGCTTGTGGGTTGCTGGCGAATTCGGAGGTGAGTAAAAGTAGCACGCTGTTTGCAACAGTAATGCCTGCCTTGCGCATGGCGTTGGTGACAGCCTCAGCTGCAAGTTCAGGTTTAGCTTCACGGCCCAATACAATGCTGGTTGCGACTTTCATGGTTGAGTTTTTTGCTTAGGTTTTGGTGGCGCGTATTCTTTTGCCTGATATTCGCATAGGTCTTCAATGCAACATTGGGCGCATTTTGGTTTGATAGCGGTGCAAGTATAGCGGCCATGTAAAATGAGCAGATGATGAGCATCTTGCATAAACGCAGGCGGAATGGTTTTTAGATATTGCTTCTCAACTTCTAACACTGTTTTACCTGGCGCTAGCTTAATGCGGTTACCTAATCGAAACAAATGCGTGTCCACGGCAATGGTAGCTTCGCCAAACGCTGTATTTAAAATGACATTCGCCGTTTTGCGACCTACGCCTGGTAGTGCTTCTAAGGTTTCTCGCGTGTTGGGTACTTGCGATTGATGCTGTGCGATGAGCATTTGGCAGGTCGCGAGCACATTTTTGGCTTTTGAGTGTTATAAGCCAATGGTTTTAATGTAGCTCTCTAAACCATGGATGCCCAGTGCCAAAATTGCTTCAGGCGTGTTGGCAACGGCGAATAACTTGTCAGTGGCCAGATTTACGCCTTTATCCGTCGCCTGAGCCGATAAAATCACAGCAATCAATAGTTCAAACGTGCTGTTATGTTTGAGTTCAGTTGCGGGGTCTGGGATAGCGACGCTCAAGCGCTTAAAAATTTCAAAGCGTTTTTTAGCGTTCATGCGCAACTCCTGAACTGTCCCGTAAAGGATGGTTAGTGGGCATATTGCAATAGTCGAAGAGGAGGTTAATGACTCAGTGCAGGCTTGAGTTGCGGCGTAGGTGCATTGGTTTTGGCGGTTTTTCTAAGTTCAACCCAATTCCGTGCAGCAATTAAAATACCTAAACCCAAAAATGCCCCAGGAGGCAATACCGCCAATAAAAATCCGTGATAATCGGGGATGATTGTCATCACAAACGGCTTGGCTGCGGGACCAAATACTAAATCCAGCCCTGAAAATAATGAGCCTTTACCGATAATTTCACGCATTGCACCCAAAAGCCCAAGCACTAAAGTAAGCCCTAGGCCCATCATGAAGCCATCTAACATGGACGGTACCGGTGAATTTTTAGCGGCAAAAGATTCCACGCGCGCTAGCACGATGCAGTTCACTACGATCAGCGGAATAAAAATACCCAATACTTTATGTAGCGGGTGCGCAAAAGCATTGATCGATAAGTCAATGACCGTCACTAAAGCCGCAATCACTAGAATAAACACGGGTACGCGAATTTCATTCGGAATGAACCTACGCACAGGTGAAACTGAGCCATTAGAGGCCGCCATAACCAAAGCTGTGGCAATACCTAAGCTCAAGCCATTCACTGCAGTCGTTGTTACGGCCAGCGTTGGACATAGCCCCAAGAGCTGTACCACGCCTGGATTCTGCTTCCATAGGCCGTTGATTGTAATGTCTTTATAAATGCTCATGCTTAGTCCTTACGTTTCTTTCCTTGCACTTTTTCTTTGTCAGCGTCTTTGTTAAAAAACAGTACTTGTTTATTTTCTTCAAAATACTGTAATGCTTTAAAAATGGCTTTGACCACCGCGCGCGGTGTAATGGTCGCGCCCGCCATGTAATCGAATTGACCGCCATCTTTTTTGACTTGCCATTGTTTGGCAGGCGTTTTGCTTAAAGATTCATTATTGAATTGGTTTACCCAGTTGCTATGTGTAATATCAATATAGTCGCCCAAGCCCGGGGTTTCTTTGTGCGCTAAAACACGCACACCGCTAATAGATCCATCAGCGCGGATTGCAATCAATAACTTGATGTCACCCGCGTAACCATCGTGCGCAATCGCTTCTAATATAACAGCCTCGAATTTGTGGTGGCGTTTTGCACGATAGGCTATTGTTGGCGTTTTGTTTCCTAACAGTGGATTGGGCGCGATTTCGATGATATTTTTTAACAAATGATTGTCATGGGCTTCATCATCGTCGTCATCATTGTAATAGGCTTCATCAGGCAAAATTTGCTTAAATAAGGCAATACGCGCCTCGGCCTCGCTATTTTCAATCGGAGTGCGCGTAACTTCAAATACGTAAGCAAGCAGCGCAGTACCAACCAAGGCAAATGCAAGCATCGTGGCTGCCGTTTTGACTGCGTGTTTAATCAGAGTGTCTGCCATGCTATTTGTTGCGCCCTTTGCTAATTTATATAACCAAGCTGTTCTTTTATGACTAAACTATTTTTTATGCCCAAAGACACGCGGTTGTGTATGGGCATCAATCAGCGGAACGCACATGTTCATGATTAAAACAGAAAATGCTACGCCGTCCGGGTAGCCGCCATAGGTGCGGATTAAATAAGTGAGCACGCCGGCAGCGGCGGCGAAATACAGCTTGCCCTTAGGTGTGGTAGGGCCGCTAATCGGGTCGGTAATAATAAAAAATGCACAGAGTAGTGAAGCCCCGCTCATTAAATGAAACAGCGGGTTGGCATAGTGTGCTGGATTTACGGCATAAAATATGAATGAGATAGCAGTCAGCGCCACTAAAAATGCAGTTGGTAAATGCCAGCTAATAATGCGTTGTTGCACTAAATATAATCCTCCCAATAAATAGGCACCTGTGACAATTTCGCCACCTTTTGCACCTAGTACACCAAATATGGGCGATTGTGTAATGCTGGAGACTTCATGATTGAGCATGCGCTGTGTTTTTAAGTAGTCGAGTGGTGTAGCTGATGTCACCGCATCTACCTGTACACCGACTGGTAAAACATGACCGAAAATGTATTGTAGCTGGTCTAGAACCCCAAGCTTTGTTTCTGCCAATAGTAACGGGGCAGGCCATTTTGTCATGATAATCGGGAACGAAATTAGCAACACAGCATAGCCTATCATGGCGGGATTAAAAGGGTTGTAACCTAGACCGCCGTAAAGTTGCTTGGCAATGACAATGGCGAACAACGTACCCACAACGACTAACCACCAAGGTGCCAGTGGTGGCAATGCTAGCGCCAGTAGCCATGCGGTGACTACTGCACTTAAATCCATTAAATGTGGTTTAACAGGACGTTGACGTAATTTAAGCATAGCCGCTTCAGCTAATAAAGCGGTCACTGTGGCCAGTGTTAAGGTAATGATAATGCCGCCACCGTAAATCCAGGTGTAGGCAAAAATACCGGGCACGAGCGCGAGCAATACCTTGAGCATAATGATGCTAACGCTGGGAGCGTCGGTAATATAGGGTGAGCGGTTCAAGTTTTTGTTACCTCAAAGTGTTTTGTCTGCTTCTTCAGCAGCGATCATTTGTTTGGCTTTTTCACGAATAGCATCCGTTGCGTTGATTTCTGCCTGCACGGCTGCGCTCACGTTTTCAATATTTTTTGGCGCAGCGCCAGCCTCTGCCGCGGCTAGTTTTTGCGCTTTGGCGCGTTCAATTGCGGCGGCAATAATCGCTTGTTTATCTTGCTTGGCTTTTAACGCTATCGCTTCATCTTCTGGTGTTTTAGCAGTTTCAGCCGCTACAGTTTTTTCGGTGGGTGAGTCTGCTACATTTGTGGCCACGAGTTTTTGTGCTTTTGCCCGCTCAACAGCTGCAGCAATAGCGGCTTTCTTTGCATCATCTGCGGATGAAGTAGTTGCCGGACTCTCAATCTCCGGGCTACTGGTCTCGGGTTCGGCAACTTTGGCATTTTTGGTCTCAGTTTTTACACTAGCAGCACGTTCAGCGTGCTTTTGCGCCCGTTCTAATTTTTCACGTTCGATACGCGCCAGTCTAAAATCATTACGTTCACGCGCCAGGTCGGCCGCCTCTTTAGCCATATCCGCTGCAATAATTTCGCTTTTAGCATAGCGGTAATATTGCACCAGCGGAATGTTGCTTGGACATACATAACTGCAGCAGCCGCATTCAATGCAATCAAATAAATTGTAATCGCGCGCTTTTTCAAAATTATCTGACTTTGCAAACCAGTATAGCTCTTGCGGTTGTAAGTTTACCGGGCAAGCATCTGCGCAGCGTGCACAACGTATGCAGGGCATGGCAGGCGGTGGTGGCGCAAATAAGTCAGGGCTGGCTGCAATAATGCAATTAGCCGCTTTGGTAATAGGCACCTCGCTGGTGGGTAAATCAAACCCCATCATCGGTCCGCCCATAATAAAATGCGTGGTGTTGGCTTTTGCGCCCCCCGCAGCGGCTAGGAGTGACGGTAGCGGTGTGCCAAATAACACTTCAAAATTTTGAGGTGACGCTACATTGCCCGTCATGGTGACGATACGGCTAACGGCGGGTTCACCAAAGACAAAGTAGCGATAAATTGCCAGCACGGTAGCTACATTAAACACCTGAATGCCAACATCAGTTGAGCGTTGGTTGTGCGGGATTTCCGTATCCAATAGCAAATGAATCAGATGACGTGCATCACCGCTAGGATAGAGTGTTGGCACTACTTTTATCGAGGTGTTAGCCAGTGTTTTGCAAGCTTCATGCATTGCAATGGCTGCCTCGGGCTTGTTGTTTTCAATGCCAATGATACAGGTTTCTGCGCCGAGCAAATGCTGTACGATTTCTATGCCCTTAACAATTTCATCGGCACGTTCACGCATGAGCATATCATCGCATGTAATATAAGGCTCGCACTCTGCGGCGTTAATTACCAAGGTGTGAATGTGAGACTTTCCATCTGCACCTATTTTAATATGTGTAGGGAAGGTCGCGCCGCCTAAGCCCACGATACCTGACAAGCGTAAACTTGCGACCAGCTCCCTTTTAGCGGTCTTACGCCAATCTACTGGCTGCAATGCGCCCCATGTATCTTTACCATCTGGCTTTAAGGTGATGCACATATCCGGCAGGCCAGAGGGGTGGGGAATCACCTCTTTGCCGATAGCGATTACCGTGCCAGAAGTTGGTGCGTGGATTGCAGCAGATACACGGCCTTCAGCCTCAGCCAGCATTTGGCCTTTCAGTACGTAGTCGCCCGCTTGTACTTTAACTTTTGGAATATAACCGACATGCTGACGTAACGGTAGAATGAGCTTTTCGGGGATAACGAGTTTACCGATGGGGCGTGTTGTAGAGTCCTCTTTATGTCCTGCAGGATGCACGCCACCGTTAAATTTATGCACGTCAGCCAGTGGTAATGCTGCGTCACTACCACGCATCAGCTTGCTGGCAAATTGAACAATTGACGTCATCATGCGGTGTGGCTCTCCTTTGTTGGTAGCACTTTAATTGGAATAATCGGATATTTCCACTTCCAGTTATCCGGCGTTTCAGCCACGAACTGCATGGTAATGCAATCTACCGGGCAGGGGGCAACGCATAACTCACATCCTGTGCATTCTGAGGCGATAATGGTGTGCATGTGTTTTGCCGCACCTAAAATCGCGTCTACTGGGCAAGCTTGTATGCACAGCGTGCAGCCAATGCAAATGTTTTCATCAATAAACGCGACAGATTTAGGTTTGGGTGCGCCATGTTCGGCATTGAGCGGCTTGTATTCCACGCCGAGTAAATCCGCCAACGCGTGCACGCCAGCATCACCACCAGGCGGGCATTGGTTAATGTCTGCTTCGCCTGCTGCAATGGCTGTTGCATAAGGTTTGCAGCCTGGGTAGCCACATTGGCCACACTGCGTTTGCGGTAAAATTGCATCGATACGTGCCACCAGTGGGTCACCCTCAACTTTAAACAATAGTGCGGCAATGCCCAGTAGAATGCCCAAAACCAAGGCAAGACCAAGCATGATGTAAAGTGAAGTTAATAGCATCGTATTATTATTTGAACTTTAAAGGCGGCTAATATTTATCAAGACCAGCAAAACCCATAAAAGCTAAACTCATGAGTGCGGCAGTTATCATTGCGATTGCAGAGCCTTTAAACACTACGGGAACATCGGCGGCTTCCAGTCTTTCACGCATGGACGCAAATAGAATCAATACCAGTGAAAAGCCAAGCGCACCACCTAAGCCGAAGAATAGCGACTCTAAGAAACTATGGCTGGCTTGTGCATTGAGGAGTGGAATGCCTAACACAGCGCAATTCGTTGTGATAAGGGGCAAAAAAATACCAAGCCCTTGATAAAGGGTTGGAAAGTTTTTTTCCATGACCATTTCAGTGAATTGTACGACGCCTGCAATGATGACAATAAACGAAAGGGTGCGTAAGTAGAATAAGCCATTAGGCTCAAGCAGGTAATAGTTGATGCCCCAGCTAGTCATCGAACCGATGCTGAGTACAAAGGCTGTGGCTCCCGCCATGGCGATAGAGGCTTCTAATTTTTTAGAAACTCCCATAAAAGGGCATAAACCTAAAATTTTCACTAGCACAATGTTATTCACCAGCACTGTGCCGATTAAAATCATGATGTAATGATGCAAGTTAAAAGTCATATTGAAATGATTGTCATAAATTAGCTAACAAGTAACAAATTATACAGGGTTTGCGCTCGTCTTATTTGAGTAAAAACAGGCTTAAAAAGTTTTAAGGTAGACTAAATATACTGATTATGTTTGGATGCTGTGAAATAGCCCGTATTATTTTTTATAATTTTATCTAATATCTACGTACCAGACTCAAGTTTACGTATTTGGATGTGTTTATTTAGTAAGCTTTTAAGTTAAAATGTAACATTATGAATTCGTTAGGTTTGCTATGATGCAAGGCAGTTTAGTGGCTATTGTGACGCCCATGTTTGAAGATGGGCGCTTAGATATCCCTTCTTTAAATGCGCTGATTGATTTTCATATAGATCAAGGCACCGATGGTATCGTTATTGTAGGGACGACTGGCGAGTCACCTACCGTGGATTTTGATGAGCATTGTTTACTGATAAAAACTGCTGTGAGCCAAGTGAATGGGCGTGTTCCAGTGATTGCCGGAACGGGCGCAAATTCTACAAACGTAGCCATTAACCTTACGCAAAAAGCTAAAGATTTAGGCGCAGATGCCTGTTTGCTGGTAGCGCCTTATTACAACAAGCCGACGCAAGAAGGTTTGTATCAACATTTTAAAGCGGTTGCTGATGCGGTCAATATTCCACAAATTCTTTATAACGTACCCGGGCGGACAGGTTGCGACATTAGTAATGACACCGTCCTGCGCCTAGTAGCGCATCCTAATATTATCGGCATTAAAGATGCAACTGGGGGTATAGAACGCGGGACAGATTTACTATTGCGCGCACCGCAAGACTTTGCAGTTTATGGTGGTGATGATGCTACCGCGATGGCATTGATGCTGCTTGGAGGTAAAGGCGTTATTTCGGTGACTGCGAATGTGGCGCCAAAACTTATGCATGAAATGTGTGTCTCAGCCATTGCTGGTGATGTGATGGTAGCGCGTGCAATCAATGCTAAATTATTTGCACTACATCAAAAATTATTTGTTGAAGCCAACCCAATTCCTGTGAAATGGGTGTTGGCAGAAATGGGTTTAATTAAAACGGGCATTCGTTTGCCTATGATGAATTTATCTGCGCAGTATCATGAGGTTCTGCGGAACGCCTGCATATCTGCAGAAATTTTATAAAAATTTAATCGGTTTAACCCGAAGGCTTTATACGTTAGTGAAGCCTTCGATCTAATAAAGAGGTTTGAATGAAACAAGTCAACATCACGTCAGCAAACGGCACTTTTAACAGTGCTAAACATTTTACAGTTGCCAAACATAAGGCGCCTTCTCTAATCGTATCTTTACTGTTGTTAGCCAGCTTAAGCGCTTGCGATTCTATCCCTTTTATTGATAATAAATCAGATTACAAGGGTGCTGGCAGATCTCGCCCGCTAGAAGTGCCACCTGATTTGACAGCAAGTCCTGTGAGTGGCACATATTCTGTCCCTGGCAGTACAAGCTACTCAACGTACAGCCAAGTGCAGGATGAATCAGATACGGGCGTCGAGAAAGTGCTGGTAACCCCTGAGGGTGTGCGCTTGGAAAAATCAGGTGCGCAGCGTTGGTTAGTGGTTAACGCGCCCGCCGAAAAAATCTGGCCCGTCATCCGTGAGTTTTGGATAGACATGGGCTTTGCTGTTCGGGTGGAAAATCCGCAAATTGGCGTGATGGAAACCGAATGGATTGATTCAGATGCGATTAAACCGGATGAGTCTCGTAATTTGGGCGATAAATTCGATAAATGGCTAGATAAATTGTCTGGATTTGCGGATAAGAAAAAATTCCGCACGCGTTTAGACCACGGTACAGAGCCCAATACTACCGAGGTTTACATGACGCATCGTTCGGTATCAGGCGCTCCTGATGACGGCAAAAATGTAGTGACAACACAGCTTGGCAAAATCGATACGGGTTATAAATTAGAAGATAAAGCAGCCACAAATACAGACCCTGTCGACGCAGAGCTGGATGCGGAGTTATTGCGTCGCTTAATGGTGAAGCTAGGCGTTGAAGAGCAAAAATCCAAAGCGATAGTAGCGGATGCTATCAACATTAAGCATGCAACAGTAGTGAAGGAGGCTGATGGTAGTGCTAGGCTCCTGTTGAATGATCCGTTTGACCGTGCATGGCGTCGCGTTGGCTTGGCATTGGATAGAATTGGTTTTGTGATTGAAGATAAAGATCGTTCTAGCGGCGTATTTTTTGTGCGTTATGCCGATGTTGATATCGACGATAGCCCTAAGAAAAAGAAAGGTTTGATGGAGTCTTTAAAGTTCTGGGGGGATGACGATAAAAAAGAGCCAGAAACTGCGGCTAAAAAAGAAGAAAAAAGTATCATGGATAGCCTGAAGTTCTGGGGTAGTGATGATAAACAAAAAGTGAATCCCGAGAGACAGTATCGCATAAAAGTGGCTGATGGGGACCAAGGTAATGCCGTTGTAACCGTAGTAGATAATGAAGGCGCGCGTGTTCGCACCACTACGGCTAATCGCATTATTGCGTTAATGTATGAGCAATTAAGATAATATTTTAATTGTATCGTTAAGTTAAGAACATGCGCTTTGCCTCGCTAGGTAGCGGTAGTGCTGGCAATGCGCTGGTGGTTGAAGTCAAGCAAACGCGGCTGATGTTAGATTGTGGTTTTAGTGTTAAAGAAACCACTTCTAGGTTGGCGCGGTTAAATCTCACCCCTAATGACATAACAGGTATTGTGATTACACATGAGCACGATGATCATGCCGGTGGTGCATTAAAGCTGGCAGCTAAATATCGGATTCCAGTGTGGCTTACCTACGGCACACTTAAAATGGTTGCGCGCTACATGCCTGCTAACCAATATGACTTGCAGCTCAATGTGATGGATAGCCACACCGCGGTTGCGATTGCCGATATTGAAGTTCAACCTTACCCAGTGCCGCATGATGCGCGGGAGCCAATTCAATGTATTTTTACCGAGGGTAACCTAAAGTTAGGGGTTCTCACCGACGTAGGACGTGGTACTCCGCATATTGAAGATCAATTAAATGGTTGTAATGCATTGATGCTGGAATGTAACCATGATGCGAATATGCTGCACAATGGTCCTTATGGATGGACATTAAAAAAACGAGTTGGAGGCGATTTAGGTCACTTGGAAAATCTTGATGCTGCTAATTTACTGTCAAAGCTGGATAACCGTAAGTTACAGCATATAGTGGCGGCGCATTTGAGTGCCAAAAACAACACGCCTTTATTGGCAAAGTCAGCCTTGGCAAAAGTGTTAGGTTGCGAGCTGGATTGGGTAGGTGTGGCAGATCAGCTACAAGGGTTTAATTGGAGAGAGGTTGTTTAATTTATGGTCGCCCACAAGTGAAAAGCACTCATTCTTTGGATTACAAATAAAAAAGCCGACTATAAGTCGGCTTTTTTATATTTTGCTAACTAAAACTACTGTGCAGCTTCAGCAGGTGCAGCTTCAGCAGCAGGTGCTTCAACAGCAGGTGCAGCTTCAGCAGCTGGTGCTTCAACAGCAGGAGCAGCTTCAACAGCTGGTGCTTCAACAGCAGGCGCTTCAACAGCAGGAGCTTCTTCAGCAGCTTTTTCACCACAAGCGGTAACAGCAAGAGCTAACAATGCAGCAAGTAAAATAGAACGTGACATTTTAATATCCTTAAGAGTTATAACTAGTTGAGATTTTTTTTTCGATAA